>CAVYRF010000003.1:0-88109 GCA_963770895.1 uncultured Acidobacteriota bacterium
TATTCGCGGTCGCGGGCGCGGATGCTGGCGGCGCTGGCCCAGCCGCTGCTGTTTCTGGTGGCTCTGGGGTTTGGCTTCGGGCCGATCTACCAGCGCGCCGGGCAGGGGAGCTACTTGCAGTTCCTGGCTCCGGGCGTGATCGCGATGCAGGTGCTGTTTTCCGCCGTCTTCAACGGCATCGAATTGATCTGGGACCGCCAGTTCGGCTTCCTCAAGGAGACACTGGTGGCGCCGGTGCCGCGGTTGTGGATCATGGTGGGCCGCACGCTGGGCGGCGCGACGGTGGCGACGATCCAGGGGTGCATCGTGTTCGGGGTGTGCCTGATCGCCGGCTTTCGCGTGCATGGCGGGCTGGTGCCGCTGGCGTTCGTGTTCATGGCGCTGGTGGCGGTGCTGTTTACCGCTCTGGGGACGGCGGTGGCGTCGGTGCTGACCGACTTTCAGGGTTTCCAGCTGGTGATGAACTTTCTGGTCATGCCGATCTTCTTCCTTTCCGGGGCGCTGTATCCGTTGAAGAACGTGCCGCGGGCGCTGGACCTGATCTCGCGGGTCGATCCGCTTTCGTACGGCGTCGACGGACTGCGCGATTCGCTGATCGGTATGACCCACTTTGGCGCCGGCGTCGACCTGGTGGTGATGTCGGTGTTGGCGGCGGGCTTCGTCGCCGCCGGGACCTGGGCGTTCGCGCGCATCCAGGTCTGACGCCGCGCAGGATCACGGGACCAACCAGGGAGAGCGACGCCATGACCGAGCCCGTCCAGGACAGCTTGCTGGAGCAGATCGACGCCTACTGGCGCGCGGCCAACTACCTGTCCGTCGGCCAGATCTACCTGATGGACAATCCGCTGCTTCGGGAGCCGCTGCGCATCGAGCACGTCAAGCCGCGCCTGCTGGGGCATTGGGGCACGACTCCGGGCCTCAACTTCCTGTATGCGCACCTGAACCGCGCGATCCGCCAGTACGACCTGGACATGATCTTTGTGTGCGGGCCGGGGCACGGCGGGCCCGCGGTGGTGGCCAACACCTACCTGGAAGGCACGTATGCGGAGCTGTATCCGGCGGTGGCGGAGAACCAGGAGGGCATGCGCCGCCTGTTCAAGCAGTTCTCCTTCCCCGGCGGCATTCCGAGCCATGCGGCGCCGGAAACGCCCGGCTCGATCCACGAGGGCGGCGAGCTGGGCTACGCGCTGTCGCACGCATACGGGGCGGCTTTCGACAACCCCGGCCTGGTGGTCGCCTGCGTGATCGGCGACGGCGAGGCGGAAACCGGCCCGCTTGCCACCAGCTGGCATTCCAACAAGTTCCTCAATCCGGCGCACGACGGCGCGGTGCTGCCGATCCTGCACCTGAACGGCTACAAGATCGCCGGGCCGACGGTTCTGGCGCGCATCGACCGCGACGAGCTGGAGCAGCTGCTGCGCGGCTACGGCTACCAGCCGTATTGGGTCGAAGGCTCGGACCCGGCGAGCGTCCACCGCGCGCTGGCCGATACGCTCGACACGATCCTGGGCGAGATCCGCGAGATCCAGGGCACGGCGCGCGCCGCCCGGTCGCCGCAGCGGCCGCGCTGGCCGATGATCGTGTTCAAGACGCCGAAGGGGTGGACCGGCCCCAAGGTGGTCGACGGGGTGCAGGTGGAGGGGACGTTTCGCGCCCACCAGGTGCCGCTGGACGGGCTGGCCGAAAACCCCAGCCATCTGGCCGAGCTGGAAACCTGGATGCGCAGCTATCGCCCCGAGGAGCTGTTCGACGGCGAAGGCCGCTTGCGCGCCGAGCTGCGCGCGCTGGCGCCGCAAGGCGAGCGCCGGATGGGCGCCAACCCGCACGCCAACGGCGGGCTGCTGCTGCGCGACCTGAGCATGCCGGATTTTGCCGCCTACGCCGTCAACGTGCCGGCGCCGGGGGCGGTGGTCGGCGAGGCGACGCGGGTCCAGGGCGAGATGATCCGCGACGTGCTGCGGTTGAACGCCGCGGCGCGCAACTTCCGCGTCTTCAGTCCCGACGAAACCGCGTCCAACCGCTGGAACGCCGTGTTCGAGGTCACCGACCGCGATTCGATGGCCGAGATCGTCCCCGGCGACGAGCACGTCGCGGTGGACGGCCGGGTGATGGAGATGCTGTCGGAGCACCAGTGCCAGGGGTGGCTGGAGGGCTACCTGCTGACCGGCCGCCACGGCTTCTTCAGCAGCTACGAGGCGTTCATCCACATCGTCGATTCGATGTTCAACCAGCACGCCAAGTGGCTGAAGACCACGCGCCGGATCGGCTGGCGGCGTCCGATCGCATCGCTCAACTACCTGCTGAGCTCGCACGTCTGGCGCCAGGACCACAACGGCTTCAGCCACCAGGACCCCGGCTTCATCGATCACGTGATGAACAAGAAGGCCGACGTGATCCGCGTCTACCTGCCGCCAGACGCGAACTGCCTGCTGTCGGTGACCGACCACTGCCTGCGCTCCCGCCACTACGTCAACGTCATCGTCGCCGGCAAGCAGCCGGCGCCGCAGTGGCTGGGGATCGACGACGCGCGCCGCCACTGCACCGCGGGCATCGGCATCTGGGAGTGGGCGAGCAGCGACCGCGGCGAGGAGCCCGACGTGGTGATGGCGGCGGCCGGCGACGTGCCGACGCTGGAAACGCTGGCCGCCATCGACCTGCTGCGCCAGCACCTGCCGGCGCTCAAGGTGCGGATGATCAACGTCGTCGACCTGATGAAGCTGCAGCCGACGAGCGAGCACCCGCACGGTCTATCCGACAAGGACTTCGACACCCTGTTCACCACCGACAAGCCGGTGATCTTTGCCTACCACGGCTATCCGTGGCTGATCCACCGCCTGACCTATCGCCGCACCAACCACGACAACTTCCACGTCCGCGGCTACAAGGAGGAGGGCACCACCACCACCCCGTTCGACATGGTGGTGCTCAACGACCTGGACCGCTTCCACCTCGCCGGCGACGTGATCGACCGCCTGCCCGGTCAGGCCGTGCGCGGCGCCTACCTCAAGCAGTACCTGCGCGACAAGCTGTTCGACCACCGCCGCTACATCGACGAGCACGGCGAGGACCTGCCCGAAATCCGCAACTGGCGCTGGGGCAGCTGAGCCCGGCCGGCGCCCGCCGGCCCGCCGTAGAGCGGGCCGGCCTGCCCGGTTCCAGCACCCGCGGCGGCCATTGCGCCAGGTCAGGTGGGGCCGGCTAACGGCCCGTCAGGGCGACTCCACCGGCGGATCGAGCGGCGAGGGCGGCTCGAAGACGAACTCGACTTCGTAGCCGTCGGGGTCGAGGCAGAACAGGTAGGGCTCCCCCGGCGCGAACTCGCCTTTGCTGCGGATGGTGCCGCCGGCGCGCTCGACGGCTGCCGCCACCACCTCGATGTCTCCCGGCTGGACCAGCCGGAACCCGAAGTGCAGGATGCCGCCGCCGCGCCCGGCCCGCTCGGCATCCTCCTCGAAAACCAGGATGTCCCGCCTGCCCGGCGTCTGCAACTGGACGAAGCCGGGGTGCTGGTAGACCGGCTGCATGCCGGCGACCTCCTGGTAGAAGCGCGTCGACTGCTGGACGTCGCGCACCGCCAGCGCGACGTGGGTCATGCCGTAGGTCTGGAACATTCCGTCTTCTCCGTCCTCCCCCTCGGGCGTTCCGCCCGGTTTTCGCCTACACCTTAGCAAGCCTGCGTGACAAGCGGAAGGCCGCATCATTTTTGATGATGCTGCTGGCATTGCGTATGCACATCCAGGAATGATGTACACGAATCGGCAAATGAAATGGCCACAGAGAGAGGAAGAAACCGCAATGCGAACCGAGTCGGCGCCGAATCTACACAAAAAAGCATCTAAATTGTTGGATTCAAAATACTGGAATCCGGCCGTCGCGTTGGATTGCCAGTCCCTGTGGGGCTCGCGCCCCTCAACAGCCGAAAGGAGGTCCGTTTCCATGAAGAGTCACCCCCTCTGGGGACGGGTCGCGGTCCTCGCCGCAACCCTGGCGTTCGCTCTGTCTGGCGCCGCCTTTGCCCAGCTGCAGACCGGCAACCTGTACGGCACGGTGCACGACGAAAAGGGCGGCGCCCTGCCGGGCGTGACCGTGACGCTGGATACCGGCGCGGCGCAGGAAACGCAGGTCACCAACGCGCAGGGCGAATTCCGCTTCCTCAGCCTGCCGCCTGCGACTATGTCGGTGAAGGCCGAGCTGGAAGGCTTCTCGCCGGTCGAATATTCGAAGGCGGTCATCACCGTCGGCCACAACACCACGATCGAGATGGTGATGCAGACGGCGATTCCCGACCAGATCACGGTGGTTGCCGAGAGCCCCATGCTCGACGAGCGCAAGTCGACCAACGGCGCCACGGTGAGCGCCGCCGAGCTCAAGGAGATCCCGACCTCACGCGATCCCTGGTCGATCATCTCCAGCACGCCGGGCGTGCAGTCCGATCGCGTCAACGTGGGTGGCAACGAGAGCGGCCAGCAGTCGATCTACGTCGGCCCCGGCTCGATGAGCACCAACTCGGTGTGGTCGGTGGACGGCGTCGTCATCACCGACATGGCGGCGCTGGGTTCGTCGCCCAGCTACTACGACTTTGACGCCTTCCAGGAAATGCAGATCACCACCGGCGGCACCGATTCCACCATCGCCACGGGCGGCGTCGTCGTCAACATGGTGACCAAGCGCGGCACCAACCAGTGGCGCGGCAGCGGCCGCTTCTTCTACACCCCGGGGTCGCTCGAGTCCGGGTCCAGCTTCAACAACGCCAGCCTGCCCGCGGCGCAGCAGGTGGCCAACGGCGGCCCTGGCATCGTCAGCGGCGACCTGATCAACAAGGTCCAGGACTTCGGCGCCGAGCTGGGCGGCCCGATCATCAAGGACCACCTGTGGATCTGGGGTTCCTACGGCGACCAGAAGGCCGACATCACCGCCATCGGCGGCGGCACCAACAAGGCCGACATCCCCACCTACAACGGCAAGTTGGACGCCCAGGTGACGGCTGCCAACTCGCTGACCCTGTTCGCGCTGCAGAACAACAAGGTGGTCGACGGCCGCGACGCGGGGCCGTCGCGCACCCAGCCCACGACCTGGGACGAAGGGCACTTCGGCTCGTACCCGACCGCCGCCAAGGTCGAGGACACGCAGATCTTCGGCCCCAACTTCTACCTGACGGGCATGGTCTCGGACGTCAACGGCGGCTTCCAGCTGGCGCCGGAGGGCGGCGAGGGTCCGACCCCTTATTTCGATGCCAACGCGGTCTGGCACAACAGCTTCCTGCTGGTCCAGGTGCAGCGGCCGCAGAAGCAGGGCAAGCTGGACGCCTCCAGCTTCTTCAACGTGGCCGGCACCTCGAACGAGCTCAAGTACGGCGCTTCCTACCGGCGGGTGGGGACGACCTCGCTGTCCACCTGGGGACCCGGTCAGGACATCGCCGGCCCCATCGAGCAGCAGCCCTCCGACATCAACGTCTTCCTGGCCAGCCGGGCATCGAAGATCGACGTCACCACCGACTACACCAGCGGCTATCTGCAGGACACGATGACTGCCGGCAACCTGACCGCCAATCTGGGCGTCCGTTACGACCTGCAGGGCGGTCACAACAATCCCTCGTTCGAGCCGGCCAACCCGGACTCGCCGGAGAAGCTGCCGGCCTTCCAATACGGCGGCGGCCCGATCGGCTTCAGCTGGTCCAACGTGACGCCGCGCGTCGGCCTGACGTATGCGCTGGGCAACGACCGCAAGACCCTGGTGCGGGCCAGCTATTCCCGCTATGCCGACCAGCTGGGGGTCGCCTTTGCCAACGTCCTCAACCCGACGGCCGGCCAGTCCTACTACGCCTTCACCACCCCCGCCTCGCAGGTCGGTCCGGGGCTCCCTTCGCCGCTCACCCCGTTCCAGTCCACCCCGGCGGCCAACTACTCCGGTCCGGTCAATCCCGCAACCGGTCTGCCGTTGCAGATCAATTCGGTGTCGCCGAACTTCTCGGCGCCGCTGACCGACGAGTTCCTGGCCAGCGTCGAGCACGCCATCATGCCTGAGCTGGTGGTGGGCCTCAACCTGACCTTCCGCCACCTCAGCAACCTGGTGCCCAGCGACGTCGGCCCGACCTTGGTGGCCTCCGGCACTCCGGCAGCGTTCGGCGTCCCGCTGGTGTTCGACGCCTCCACTCCGTTCGACGCGTCGACGCTCAACAGCGTCGGCCGGCCGGCGACGGCGGCGGACTACGTGGCCAACACGTACACCACCACGGCCAACAACGGCAAGACCTATACGGTCACCTATTACACGCTCAAGCCGGGCGTCTCCACCCGCGGCGGTGCGCTGCTCGAGAACAGCACCGGCACGTCCAACTACAAGGGCGCCTCGGTGACGCTCAACAAGCGCCTGTCCAACCACTGGATGATGCGCGGCAACTTCACCTATTCCGACTGGACGACCGGCAATCCGGGCAACCTGCCCGACCCAGCCGACTTCCTGCCGGGCGGCAACGTCGCCGGCGACGCCGTGCTGGTCAACAGCGCCGGTTCGGGCCCCAAGGAGTTCGTCTATATCAACAGCAAGTGGACGGGCAACCTGAACGGCATGTACCAGGTGGCGCCGGAGAAGGCGTGGGGCTTCAACCTCGCCGGCAACCTGACGGCGCGTCAGGGCTATGCGTTCCCCAACTACGTGCAGGTGCCGATCGCCGGCAACAACTACGAACCGGCCCTGACCGAGGACGTCCTGGTGGGTCGCCCGGACGCCAACCGCCTGCCGGACCTCTTCGACTTCGACGCTCGCATCGAAAAGGAGCTCACCTTCCAGGACTTCGGACTGACGCTCAGCTTCGACGCCTTCAACCTGTTCAACTCCTCGACCGTGACGCAGCGGGTCGGCACCCTGACCAGCCCGACCTACGACTACGTATACGAAACCCTGGCTCCGCGCGTGTATCGCTTCGGAGTCCGCTTCAGCTTCCGTTAGTCCGCAGCATCAGCCGCAGCAATAGCCGCAGTAACACCCGCAGTACTCCCTCCTCCATCCCGCCGGGGGTAACCCCGGCGGCCTTTTTATTTTAGGTCGCTGCCGATGCTCTGGATGCCGGCGACGATCTGGACGCCTGCGGTGCGGCGAGATCAGTGAAAAATGAGGTCGAAGCCGTAGACCCCGTACGGGGTCTGGCGATATTGATCGAACACGACAAGAAAACCGTTGGTCGTGGCGACCGCCGCCGGACCGTTGTCCTGCTCGCTGACCATGCCGAATTGCGTGGTGGCGATGAGGTTGCTCAGTGGGCTGTACACGGAGGCGCTGATGCCGCAGTCCGTGCCGCCCGCGGCGCAGGCAAGCGAGCTGACGATCAGATCGCCGTTGGCGTTGACCGCGATGGCGGACTGCACGTCGTTGTACACGGATTGCGCCACCATCAGGTCGGGGCCTGGCTGCCCGTCGCGGTCGAAGCGCCGCGCCCGCACCTGGCAGGTGAGACCGGTGGTACCCGTGCAGCCGGCGGTGTTCCAGGCGAAGGCGAAGCCGCCGTCGGGCGTGGCGGTCGCCACGATCGGGTAGCTGGCGAGGAAGGTCGAATCGACCACAACGGAATCGCCCGCCGGCTCCCCCGCGCTGTCAAACTGCTGCGCCTGGACGGAGGCGCCGGTCTGCGGACCAGGGTGCCAGGCAAGGGCGTAGGTACCGTTGGGCTGCATCGCCACTGCCGGGAACGTGGCCTCCGCATCGTCTACCGGCTGCTGCTGCGCTTGCAGCCCCGAGCCGCGGGCGAAGCGGCGCACGAAGATGCCGGCTCCGGTTTCGTGCCAGGCCACGACAAAGTTGCCGGCGTTGTCGGCGCCGATCGACTCCGCATTGACCATGGGGCCGGGAGCGCCGTTGACCACGACGTCGCCGCCCACCCTGGCGCCGTTCGCCGCAAAGCGCTGGGCATGGATCGCGACGTCCTGGCCGGTGACCGTTTCCCAGGCCACGACGAAGGCGCCCCGCGGGCTCACGGCCACCGTTGCAAACTGCTGATTGCCGGCGGTCGCGGTGATCTGCACGATAGGGCCCAGCGGGCGGGCCCTGGCGTTGAAGCGGCGCATGTAGACGATGCTCTGGGCTTCCCCGTTGCCGGACCTGATCCAGGCGACGACGAAGTTGCCGGCGCCGTCGGCGGCGGCGCTCAAGGTGTAGTCCAAGCCGCCGGTAGAGCCAAAGGTGGCGAGCGGGATGGGGGAGGGTGTGGCCGGTATCAGCACGGCGCGGGCTGCAAGATCTGGATCGGGGGCGGCGCCGCCGGCGGCGCGCGCCGGCGCTGCCAGCGTACCCAGACCAGCCGTCAACACTGCGGCAAACAGCAACGTGCGAACCATCGTGCCTCCTTCGCGGACAGCCGCGAGCAAGTACGCCACCTGTTGGGAACGCGGTGTCGCGCGGGATCGGTGTGCCCCCCTGACGGAGACCCGGCCCGGCGCGCGTCAGGGAGCGCCGGCGGCGTACAGGACCAGGGAGGCGTACAGGGTGCGGTGAACGGGAGTTGCCAGCCCGTGGCGTTGGGCGCGGCGCACGATGGCGCCGCTCAGCCAGTCGAGCTCCAGCCGGTTGCCGCGCAGAAGATCCTGCGCCATCGAGGCGAGCGACCCGGCAGCCATGGAATCGACGAACGCCATGCGCTGCTCCAGGAAATCGTCGCCCAGGTGGACGCCCTCGCTGTGCGCCAGCTCCATGCCTTCGCGCATGGCGGCTACCAGCAGGTCGCGGGTGGCCGGGTTGTCGCGCACCTTGCCGATCGGTTGGCGGGTCACCGCCGTCGTCGCGCTGTGAGCGGCCAGGAAGATGAATTTCTCCCAGGTCGCGCGGCGGATGTCGGCGGTTGCCTCAACATCGATGCCGGCAGTGCGCATCGCCGCGTCGATGGTGTGTACGCGCGGTGAGAGCGACCCGTCCAGCTCGCCGATCACGATGCGCTGCGTGCGGCCGGTCTGGGTGATGACGCCGGGGCTGGACACCACGACGCCGATGTAGGTCAGGCCGCCCAGCACGGCCTGGCGGCCGACGCACGCCGCCAGCAGGTCGTCCTTGTCGATGCCGTTTTGCAGCGACAGGACGGTGGTCGCCGGGCCGACGATGGGCGCCACGGCGCGAGCGGCGGTTTCGAGGTCCCACAGCTTGACCGCGATGATGACCAGGTCGACCGGCCCGCCGGCTTCGCCCGGCTGGGCGATCACGGTGGCGGGTTTGACCAGCATCGCGCCCAGCTCGCTCTGCACCCGCAGCCCGTCGCGGCGGATCGCCTCGGCGTGGGCGCCGCGCGCGACGAAGGCCACGTCGTTGCCAGAGAGCGCCAGCCGCGCGCCGTAGTAGCCGCCGACGCCGCCGGTGCCCATCATGACGATCTTCATCGCATGTTTCCTCGTTGCCCGGCCCGTCCGTTCGGTGTCGACGGACGGGCCGGGCTGTAGGGAGGGGGGACCGCGATCCCTTCAGGGTCCGCGGTCGGTGGCCGCCTAGTGACAGCCGGGGCCGTTTGAAATGGAGGTCAGCCGGCGATTGGCGGTGGTGAGCGTGCGGCTGTAGCAGTAGCCGTCGCTGTCCGAGGCGGTGTAGGTCTGCGAGCTGTGGGCGCCCTGGTAGCCGCTGATCGTGCCGGCGGCGCTGATCAGCAGCGTGTCCTTGGACTGCACGGTGTCGGACACCGTGCCGCTGCTGGCATCGCCGGAGGGCGATTCGGTCGCCAGGTATGCCTGGTTGACGAAGGTGGTCTGTGCTGCCGAGCCGTCGCTGTTGATGGCGACGGCGATGTTCAAGGTCAGCGGGTAGGAGGCTTCGAGGGTCGCCTTGGTGGTGGTGCGTCCGCGGGCGGTTTCGCTGGTCGTGGACGAGATGTCGGTGTGCTGCGCGATGTTCTGCACGAAGGCCGAGGAGGTGATGTCGAAGCGCTGGGTGTTGACGAACACGATCTTCTGCGAGATCGAGGTGGCGACCCGGCCGTGCGACGTCACGACATAGCCCGCGATGGTGAACTGGCGGGTGGCCGCGGTGGTGACCGAGCCGGTGACCGCGCCGCCGGCGCTCACCAGGTTGGGCTTGATCGTCGGCCGCGGGTTGGCGGTGAGGGTATCGAGGGTGACCGCGCCGGTCACCTGCGACGCGCCGTGATCCAGGTACAGGAGGAGATTTCCGGCGACCAGGAAGTAGTCGTCGGCGTTGAACACGCTCACCCCCACGGCATGCGGCTGGCCGTCGCTGAGCACGCCCGCGAACGGCGTCAGGTCGACGCGGTAGGGGACGAAGTTGAGCGTCTGCACGCCGGGGATCGGCCGCCACAGCAGGGGATCGATGCCGCCGCTGAAGATCCAGGGGTAGACCGGCGCCACGCCGGCGGGCTTGCCGTCGACCGTCACCTCCGCTTCGCGGAACGCGGTGCCGCCGCAGCTGCCGAGCTCCGACGCCAGGTTGTTCGGCACGCAGGTGTACCAGAACTCGTCGTCATGCTGGCTCTGGGTGATTAGGTCCAGGTAGGCGTTTTCGATGTTGGTGGGGAGCGTCAGGCTGGGCGCCAGGACGCTGGTGCCGTCGTTCAGGGTTGCCGCGCCGCCGGCATCGGTCGACAGCGGCAGCACCATGTCGGCGGTCAGCGGCGCGTCCTGTGCGTGCGCGACCGGGTAGAACTGCAGCGTGGCCGTGCCGTAGAGGATGCTGGTGTAGGTCGAGTTGACCAGGTTGCCCAGGTTGGCGTCGCCCGACTGCTCGGTCAGGAACAGCGAGCTGTAATCGGTCAGGTCGCGCTCCACGTGCCACGACGGGCCGAAGTTGCTGGAGGGTTCCGCGGTCGTGCCGTAGTAGATGTTGACGTGGCCGACGGCAATCTGCGCCGTGCGGTCGAACTGGTTGCCGGGGGTGATCGAGAAGTCGCCTTCGAAGACCACCTTGGCCCAGGGGGCGGGGCAGCCCGCGGGAGGAGTGTAGGTGAAGGTCTTGGGGTTGAAGTCGGCGAACGCCTGGTTGGCGAACAGCGTCACCGTGCACGGCTTGGTGTTCGGCCGCGGCACCGGCGCGTCCGCGGTCGCCACGTTGGGCGATCCGATCGTGGGCGTCGTCGAGCCCGTCACCTGGCGGGCAAATCCGGGCAAGCTGACCGCAAGCCCCAGGACCAACACAACGAGAGTCTGCCAGCCGAAACGCGCCGAGGATCGCTGCATACGCTGCTCCTTTCGGGAGTGATCCCAGCCGGGGTCACATTGGTTGCGCCCATGCTATCTCCAACACCGGGGGCGAAGATAGGCAGCCCCACCTGGGTAGGGCAGCGGTCGGGTACGGCGATGGCAGGGTCGGGTAGGGCGGCGGATGGACAGGCTGGGGTCGGGTAGGGCGGCGGTGGGAGGGGTGCGATGGGGGGCTGCGGATGTTGAGCGCAGCCCCCCAGTTGCGGCCACGCGTCTAAGGAGCGATGGCGTTGATCAGGTTGGCGCAGTTGGGAGTTCCCCAGCCGGTGGACAGGTCGTAGCCCGCGGTCGTCGGGTACGTGCCGTTGCCGCCGCTGGTGATGTCGTGGAAGTCCTTTTTGTAGTTGGGCCCGGTGCCGATGGCGTAGAAGAGCGGGTTGACGAAGCCGATCGGCCCTTCGTCGTTGGCGTATGCCTGCTGATTGGCCAACGCCAGGTAGCCGGCCCACAGCGGCGCCGCGAAGCTGGTTCCGCCCCAGCCCCCGCCGCAGGTGCCGTCGTAGCAGATGTAATAGTTGGCGGCGTTGAGGGAGACGTCGGGGGCGTTGCGATAGGTCTTGGACCCCTTGTTGGCGGTGGTGATGACGCCGGCCAGGGTCTGGTAGCTGGGAATCGCGATCTTGTTGGGAGAGATGCCGCCGCCGCCGTCCGTCCAGCCGGTTTCCGATTTCCAGGCGCCGCCGGGGCCGGTGGTGACCAGGACCGTGCCGCCCACGCCGGTGACATACGGATCGTCCGCCGGGTACACGTCGCTGGATCGGGAGTTGTAAGCGCCGCTGTCGCCCGACGCCACGAACAGGTTCTGACCCTGTGCCTGAAACTCCTTGAATATCGGGTCGTCGCTGCTGGGGTCGGCCGGGCTCCAGCCCCACGAACAGCTCAGCTGCTTGGCGATGTTGTCCGTGGCCATGCGGTTGAAGATGCTGACGTCGCTGGTATCGGAGACGTAGACCAGGACCTCTTTCATGCCCGGCGCCATCGAGATCATCTCTTCGACGTCCAGGACCTGCTCGGTGTCGTCGCAGCTGCCGGTGCAGGCCAGGCTGGATCCGTCCGTCGACACGCCGACGACGGACACGTTGAGCGCCTGTCCCGCCTGGGTGAAGTACGCCTTGATGTCCTTCTGGTTGTAGCCGGCGAATTCCAGCACTCCTCCCGACTGGCCGGCGCCGGTCAGCGCCGTGCCGCAGTAGTAGGCCGCCCGCATGTCGCTGCCGAAGTAGTAGCCACCGGGTCCGGAGCCGGTGAGCGAGGCATTGCTGATGACGCTCTCCACCTGCTGGTGGCGGACCGGGTGCGGAATCGAGAAGGTGTCCAGGCCCGTCACGTGCCACAGGGCGACCGGCAGATCCGCCGTCGGCTCACGGTCCGGGGCGTAGAACGTCCGATTTTCGGTCGGGTGCTGGTACACCCCCATGTTCACATGGAAGGCGCGTTCGACATCCGCCACCGAACCCGCGACGTTCACGACCAGCCGGTTGGCCGCGGTGCCGGTCACCTTGAGCCCATGCGCCGCCGCGTACGCAAGGACCGCGTCGTAGTCCTGTTGCGACGGGCCGAAGCGCGCGGTGAACTCCTGGACGCTCAAGTATTGGTGGTACAGGCCGCTTGCCGGATCGCCCTGCGCCTGGAGCAGCGCATCGAGCTCGGGCTCGTTGCGCAGCGGCAGGGCGACGTTCAACCGCAGGACCTGCGCCGCCGGAAGCCGGCCGACAAGAGCCGCCTGGCCGCCTGCGACCGCGTCGCGGACGTGCCGCGTCAGCAGTTGCTGCCCCTGCCCCAGGGCCGGCAGGGCCATGCAGGAGGCCAGGAACAGGGCTGCCGCAGCCACCATCGATGAACCTCGCAAGGCGCTCCCGACGCTGTTTGGACCGGTTGTCTTCATTGTCATGCTCCTCCTCAAGGCACCAGGGCGTTGATCAGGTTGGCGCAGTTGGGCGACCCCCAACCGGTGACCAGGTCATAGCCGGTGGTGGCGGAATAGGTGCCGTTGCTGCCGCTGGTGATGTCGTGGAAGTCTTTCTTGCCGTTCGGCCCCAGGCCGATGCTGTACAAGGTGGGATTGAGGAAGCCGGGCGTCGCCATGCCGTGAGCGACCTCATCCTGGTTGACCAGCGCCAGGTAGCCGGTCCACAGCGACGCCGAAAAGCGCGTCCCGTCCCAGCCGCCGCTGCAGCTGCCGTCGTTGCAGATGTAATCGTTGACGGCGTTCATGGCGAGGTCGGGACCATTGCGATAGGTCTTGGACCCCTTGTTGGCCGTGGTGATGACGCCGGTCGGGGACTGGTAGCTGGGAATGGCGATCTTGTTGGGCGAGATGCCGCCGCCGCCGTCCGGCCAGGCGGTTTCTGATTTCCAGGCGCCGCCCGGTCCGGTGGTGACCAGGACCGTGCCGCCGACGCTGGTGACAAACGTATCGTCCGCCGGATACACGTCGGCGGACTTTGCCTTGTAGGCGCCGCTGTCGCCCGATGCCACGGCCAGGTTCTGGCCCTGCGCCGAAAACTCCTTGAAGTACGGGTCGTCGCTGCTGGGATCGGCCGGGCTCCAGCCCCACGAGCATTCCAGCTGCTTGGCGACGTTGTCCGACGCCATGCGGCTGAAGATGCTGGCGTCGCTGGTATCGGAGACGTAGATCAGCACCTTGTCCAGGCCTGGCGCCATCGAGATGATCTCTTCGGCTTCCAGCGCCTGGTCGGTGTCGTCGCAGCTGCCGGTGCAGGTCAGGCTGGAGCCGTCGGTCGATACGCCGACGACCGACGCGTCGAGCGGCTGGCCCGCCTGCGCAAAGTACGCGGTGATGTCGCTCTGGTTGTAGCCGGCGAAGGCGAAAACGCCCGCCGACTGGCCGGCGCCGGTCAGCGCGGTGCCGCAGTAGTACGCCGCCCGCATGTCGCTGCCCAGGTAATCGCCGCCGGGTCCGGAGCCGGTGAGAGCGCCGGCGTCGCTGACGGCACCGGCCTGCCGCCGGCGGCCCACCAGGCGGGGGATCGAGAACGTGTCGAGGCCCGTCACGTGCCACAGGGCAAACGGCAGGTCCGCCGCCGGCTCGCGGTCCGGAGCGTAGAACGTTCGCTGTTCGGTCGGATGCCGATACACGCCCAGGTTGACGTGGAACGCGCGTTCGACGTCCGCCACCGACCCGGTCACGTCGACGAGCAGCCGGTTGGCCGAGGTGCCGACGACCTTCAACCCATGCGCCGTCGCGTATTGCACGACGGCGTCGTAGTCCTCCTGCGACGGGCCGAAGCGTGCGGTGAACTCCTGCACGGTCAGGTATTGGTGGTACAGGCCGCTGGCCGGATCGTGCAGCGCCTGGAGCAGCGCATCCAGCGCCGGCTCGTCGCGCAGCGGCAGCGCGATGCTGAGGCGCAGGGTCCGCGTCGCCGCCAGCCGCCCCACCAGCGCCGCCTGGCCGCCCGCCACCGCGTCGCGCACGTGCCGCGTCAGCAGCGGCTGCCCCTGAGCCAGAGCCGGCAGGGCCGGCAGGGCCAGGCAGAGGGCCAGGAGCAGGCTGGCCGCGCCCACTGCCGAGGAACTACGCAAAGCGCCAGGGACGTTGGTTGGACGGGTGGTCTTCATCGCCATCCTCCTGGGGGGCAGGCTATCCATACGCAACTGAGAATTGACGCAATCACGCGCGGAGAGTGTATCTCCGGGTGCCGGGTCTGTCAAAGTAGACTGCCGCGCAAGGGCGGCCTGGGGGCGGCTTGAGAAGGTCGGCTTGAGAAGGGCGGCTTGAGAAGGCGGCTTGAGAAGGGTTTTCGCGCGCGAGGAGAACCGAATGGCGCGGGCAGGGCGGTGGGTGCTGGGCGGATGTCTGGCGGTGGTGGGGCTGCTGGCGGTGCTGGTCGGGGCGGCGCTGCTGATGCTTGGGCGCGGCGGCGGCGTGCGCGATCGCGAGGTGGAGCTGGCGGTGGCGGGAGAGGCGCGGACGTTTCTGGTGCACGCGCCGGCCGGGGCGGACCTGGCGCGGCCGGCGGCGCTGGTGTTGGCGTTCCACGGCGGCCTGTCGCGGGCGCGCAGCATGGTGGGGCTGACGGGGCTCGACCGGCTGGCGGACCGCGAAGGGTTCTTCGTGGTCTATCCGCAGGGGCTGGCGCGGCACTGGAACGACGGCCGCTCGCGGTCGTTGCGGCTGCCGGACGACGTGGGCTTCGTGCGCGCGGTGCTGGCCTGGATGGAGCGCGAGCACCGCATCGATCGCCGCCGGGTGTACGCCACCGGGGTGTCGAACGGCGCCTTTTTGAGCCAGCGGCTGGCCTGCGAGATGGCGGCCGACGTCGCCGCGGTGGCGTCGGTCGCCGGTCCGATGGCGGCGCCGGTGCTGGCGTCGTGCCGGCCGGCGCGGCCGGTGCCGGTGCTGCTGTTCCATGGCACGGACGACCCGCTGGTGCCCTATGCCGGCGGCCGCGTGCGCGGGCCGCACGGCGGCGCCGGCGCGTCGGTCGCCGCCACCGCCGGGTTCTGGGCGCGCACCGACGGCTGTACCGGCGCTCCTGTCACCGCGGACCTGCCCGATGCGCAGCCCGCCGACGGCACGCACGTGCGGCGCACGCTGTGGGCGCCCTGCGCCCAGGGGGCGGAGGTCGCGGTGTACACGGTCGAAAACGGCGGCCACACCTGGCCGGGCGGGCCGCAATACCTGCCGGCCTTCCTGGTCGGCAAGGCCAGCCGCGCCATCGACGCCACGGCGATCGCCTGGGACTTCTTCCGCCGCCACCCGCAACCCGCGGGCGGCGGCTCCTGACCGCCGCGGCCCACGGCGTAGGGGGAGGGTGGGGGGGCCGAAGCCCCGCCCCGCCGGGCCATGGGCCGCGGGCCTGCCGGCTACCGGGCCGCGGGGTGGGGAGGCGGGGGCATTTGCTTTCTCGCCGCCGTGCCACTAGATTCTGCTTGACTCATCGCATGGGCTCGGCGGCGCCGGGCTTACCCTTCAAGCCGCACCAGCTTCCGGCGAAAAATCATGGGACGCATCTTCGAAACCAGAAAACACACGATGTTTGCGCGGTGGGACCGCATGGCGAAGCAGTTCGCCCGCATCGGCAAGGAGATCACCATCGCGGTGCGCCAGGGCGGCTCGGACCCGATGGCCAATCCGCTGCTGCGGCGGGTGGTGCAGAACGCGCGTGCGATCAACATGCCGAAGGAGAAGGTCGAATCGGCGATCCGGCGGGCGGCGGGCAAGGAGGCCGAAAGCTACCAGGAGATCCTGTACGAAGGGTACGGCCCGCACGGCGTGGCCATCCTGGTGGAGACCGCGACCGACAACCCCACGCGCACGGTGTCCAACCTGCGGACCCATTTCAACAAGGGCGGCGGCAACCTGGGCAATACCGGCGGCGTCGCCTTCCTGTTCAAGAAGATGGGTGTGTTCCGCTTGCACCCGGCAGGGTTGGCGCAGGACGAGCTGGAGCTCGAGCTGATCGACCACGGCCTGGAGGAGATGGGCGAAACGACCGGCGAAAAGGGCGAGCCGCAGCTGCTGCTGCGCTGCGCTTTTGGCGACTTTGGCCAGCTGCAGAAGGCGCTTGAAGATTGCGGCATCACGCCGGTGTCGGCCGAGTCCGAATATGTCCCGTTGCGGCCGGTGGAGGTCGGCGAAGAGCAGGCCGCCGAAGCGCTCGCCCTGGTGGACCGCCTGGAGCAGGACGACGACGTGCAGAAGGTGTTCCATAATCTGGCCTGAATCCGGCCTGGCGCTTGGGGTTGGACCGGCCGGTCGAGGTGGGCGATGAAGCTTCTGGTCAACGGTGAGCAGCACGAAGTTTCGGTGCCGGACGACATGCCGCTGCTGTGGGTGCTGCGCGACGTGCTGGGCCTGACCGGCACCAAGTACGGGTGCGGCATGGCCCAATGCGGCGCCTGCACGGTGCTGGTGGACGACCAGCCCATGCGCTCCTGCGTGCGGCCGGCCGCCGCGGTGGCGGGCCGCAGGATCACCACGATCGAGGGGCTGAGCGCGGACGGCGACCACCCGGTGCAGCGCGCCTGGGCGGACATCGACGTGGTGCAGTGCGGCTACTGCCAGTCCGGCCAGATCCTGGCCGCGGTCGCCCTGCTGCGGGTCAAACCGCTGCCGACCGACGACGACATCGATGCCGCCTTGAGCGGCAATCTGTGCCGGTGCGGCACCTACAACCGCATCCGCACCGCCGTGCACCGCGCCGCCAGCCTGATGGCGGCCCCGGCGCCGCCGGCGGCCGCGGCGCATTCCGCGGAGCGGCCGCCGTCGTGAGCGCCACCTCGAGCCTGTCGCGGCGCGCCTTCCTGAAGAGCTCGGCGGCCGTGGGCGGCGGCCTGGTGATCGGCTTCTGGGTGCCGAGCATGGGGCGTTGGGCGTTTGCCGAAGGGCCGGCGCCGACCGGAGCCGGCGCCGCCACCACCGCCGGTGCCGCCGCCCCCCCCGCTGGACCCGCTGCCTCGGCTGCCCCCGCCGCCCCCGCTTCGACACCGCCGCCGGTCAATGCCTTCCTGCGCATCGGCGAAGACGAAACGGTGACCGTGCTGCTGTCCCACTCCGAGATGGGGCAGGGCATCTGGACCACCCTGCCGATGCTGGTCAACGAAGAGCTGGACGCCGACTGGAGCCGCATCCGCGTCGAGCATGCGCCGGCGGCGCCGGTGTACGGCCATACGCAGTACCACGTCCAGATGACCGGCGGCTCGACGTCCACCTGGTCGGAGTTCGATCGCTACCGCACGATCGGCGCCGCCGCGCGCAGCATGCTGGTGGCGGCCGCCGCGGCGCGCTGGAACGTGGCGCCGGATAGCTGCAGGACCGCCGCCGGCTTTGTCGTGTGCGGCGACCGGCGCGCCAGCTACGGCTCGCTGGCCGCGGCGGCGGCGCGGCTGCCGGCGCCCGCCGACGTGCAGCTCAAGCCGCCGGAGCGCTGGCAGGTCATCGGCAAGCCGATGCGCCGCCTGGATTCCCCCGAAAAGATCACCGGGCGCGCTCGCTTCGGCCTGGACGTGCGGCTGCCGGACATGCTGACGGCGGTGGTGGCGCACCCGCCGACCTTTGGCGGCACGGTCGCCAGCTTCGACGCCGCCGCGGCCAAGGCGATGCCCGGCGTGCGCGCGGTGTACGCGGTGCCGTCCGGGGTTGCGGTCGTCGCGGATCACTTCTGGGCGGCCAAGCGCGGGCGCGACGTGCTGGCCGTCGAATGGCTGCCCGGCCCCCACGCCGACGCCGACTCCGTGCGGTTGCGGGCCGCCTACCGTGAGCTGGCGCGCACCGCCGGAGCCGTCGCCGCGCAAGCCGGCGACCCCGCCTGGATCGAAAAGGTGCTCGCCGCGGCGCCGGCCTCCGCAGCTCCCGCAACCCCCGCAGTCACCGCCGGGCCGGCCGCGACCCCTGCCGCCGGCGCGGCACCGGCGGCGCCGCTGCCCCCGCTCTCCCCGATCGTCGCCGAATACGCGGTCCCCTTCCTGGCGCACGCGCCGATGGAGCCGCTCAACTGCACGATCCGCCGCACCGCGGATGGTTGCGAGGTGTGGACCGGGACGCAGTTTCAGACCGGCGACCAGGCGAACGTGGCCAAGGTCCTGGGGTTGCGGCCCGAGCAGGTGAAGGTGTTCACCACCTTCCTGGGCGGCGGTTTTGGCCGCCGCGCCAATCCGCTGTCGGATTTCACCGTCGAAGCGGCGCACGTGGCCAAGGGCGTCGACCGGCCGGTCAAGGTGGTGTGGACGCGCGAAGACGACATCCGCGGCGGCTACTACCGGCCGATGGCCGTTCACCGGATGGAGGCGGCGCTGGCGCCTTCCGGCGCGGGGCCGCGGCCGCGCGCCTGGCGGCACCGCGTGGTGGCGCAGTCGATCCTGGGCGGATCGCCGTTTGCCGCGATGGTGCAAAACGGCATCGATCCGACCTCGGTGGAGGGCGCTGCCGACTCGCCGTACCTCCAGAGCGTTTCCGACTACCAGGTCGAGCTGCACACCGTGCCGCCGGTGGTGCCGGTGCTGTGGTGGCGCTCGGTCGGGCACTCGCACACCGCGTTCGCGGTGGAATCGTTCGTCGACGAGCTGGCGGCCGCCGCCAAGGAAGACCCGCTGGAGTTTCGCCGCGCGCTGCTGGCCGGGGCGCCGCGGGTGCGGGCGGTGCTGGAGCTGGCGGCAGCCAAGGCCGGCTGGGACGCGCCGCTGCGCGGGCGGCGCGCGCGCGGCATCGCCGTGCACGAATCGTTCGGCAGCATCGTCTGCCACGTGGCCCAGGTTGCGATCCAGGACGGGCGCATCCAGGTGGAGCGGGTGGTGACGGCGATCGACTGCGGCATCTGCGTCAACCCGATGTCGGTGCGGGCGCAGATGGAATCCGGCGTCGCCTTCGGCCTGGGCGCCGCGCTGTACGGCGAGGTCAACCTCAAGGACGGCCGCGTGGTGGAGAGCAACTTCCACGACTACCGCATCCTGCGCCTGCACGAAATGCCGCGGGTGGAGGTGTACATCGTCGACAGCCGCGAAAAATCGGGCGGTGCCGGCGAGCCGGGCACGCCGCCCATCGCGCCGGCGGTGGCCAACGCCGTCTTCGCGCTCACCGGGCAGCGGCTGCGTGAGCTGCCGCTGCGGCTGGTCTGAAGCGGCGAGCGGAGCGTACGATGATCCAGATCGAAGCCATGTCGCGCCGCCGTTCGCTGCCACGCCTGGCCGCCACCGCCGCCGTCACCGGGCTCGGGCTGGCCGCGACGCTGGGCGGCGGTCTGCTGCTGGGCGCCGGGCCGCGCCGCGCCGAAAGCGCCCAGGCCGCCGCTGCCACCGCTCAAACGGCGCCGCCGGCCGCGTCACCGGCCCGGCAGGCCGCGGCGCTGGCGGCGTTCGATACGGTGCAGCGGGTGCTGCAGCATCCCCGCTGCCAGAACTGCCATATCCCCGGCGACGCGCCGCTGCAGTTCGACGCCGGCCTGGTGCACGCGCAGAACGTACAGCGCGGTCCCGACGGCCACGGCGCGCCGGGCCTGCCCTGCGCCACCTGCCACGCCGACGCCAACCCGCCGGCCAGCTACGGCGCCCACGCGCCGCCGGGCGCCCCCAACTGGCACCTGCCGCCGCCGCAGCACAAGATGGTGTTCATCGGCATGCCCAAGGATGCGCTGTGCGAAGGTCTCAAAGACCCCAAGCGCAATGGCGGCAAGGATTTTGCCGCCCTGATCGAGCACGTGAGCCACGACAAGCTGGTGCTCTGGGGCTGGGCCCCCGGCGCCGGCCGCGCGCCGGTGCCGGTGCCGCACGACGCCTTCGTCGCCAGCTTCAAGACCTGGATCGCCGCCGGCGCCCCCTGTCCCGCGCCGGCCGCCGCCAGGAGCGGCCCCTAGGAACGGGCGGGCCAAGCTCGTGGCCTAGCTGCTGGCGGCGGGCCGGTGGCCCGCGAGCAGCGCCTGCAGGTCGGCCAGGTCCACCGGCTTGGTCAGGTGGTGATCGAAGCCGGCTTCCTTGGAGCGGCGGCGGTCTTCGTCCTGCCCCCAGCCGGTGAGCGCGACCAGGACGATGCCGCTGCCGCCGTCCTGCTCGCGGATGCGGCGCGCCGCCTGGTAGCCGTTGAGCCCCGGCAGGCCGATGTCCAGCAGGATGATCTCCGGCCGGAAGGACTCGGCGGCGGCCACGGCCTCCAGCCCGTCGTGCGCCTCCTGCACCTGGTTGCCCATCATCTGCAGCAGCAGGGCCAGGGTTTCGGCGGCGTCGCGGTTGTCGTCCACGACCAGGATGCGCCGTCCGGCGGCCGCCGGACGCGGGGCGCCGTCGTGGGCCGCCGCGGGCGATGCCGCGGTCTGCAGATCCGCCGGAGCCGGCACCCGCACCACGAATTCGCTGCCCTTGCCCTGCCCTTCGCTGTGCGCCTCGACCGTGCCGCCGTGCAGGTCGACCAGGCTCTGCACCAGCGTCAGGCCGATTCCCAGCCCGCCTTCGGAACGATCGCGGGAGCTGTCCAGCTGGGTGAACATGTCGAAGATGCGGGGCAGCATCGCCGCCGGGATGCCGACGCCGGTGTCCTTGATGCGGACCACCGCCTGCTCGCCCTCGCGCTCGGCGGTCAGCTGGATGCGGCCGGCCTGGTCCATGTACTTGGCGGCGTTGTGGATCAGGTTTGCCAGCACCTGCGCCATGCGCGTCGCGTCGGCGTAGAGCCAGATCGGTGCCGCCGGGATCTGCACCGTGAGCTGGTGGCGGCGCTTTTGGATCAAGGGCTGGCTGGCCTCGACGGCGCTGTCGACGATCGCAGCCAGCGCGACGCGTTCGCGGCGCAGCTCGATCCTGCCGCGGGTGATGCGCGAGACGTCCAGCAGATCGTCGACCAGCCGGGTCATCTGCCGCACCTGGCGATCGATCACCTCCGTCGCCCGGCGCAGCTCGGGGTCAACGGGTCCCTTGGCGCGATAGATCTGGACGCCGTTGCGGATCGGCGCCAGCGGGTTGCGCAGCTCGTGCGCGAGCATCGCCAGGAATTCGTCCTTGCGGCGGTCGGAGTCCTGCAGCTCGGCCAGCAGCTCGGCGTTCTCGATCGACACCGCGGCGCGGTGGGCCAAGTCGCCGGCGGCGATCACCTGCGCCGCGTCGTAGGTGCGGCCGGATTGGGCCGTCGCGAACGTCAGCACGCCGTGCGTCCGCGTGCCCGAGCGCAGCGGCACGCAGATGTACGACCGCAGCCCCAGCTCGCGGCCCTGGCGCAGGCTTTCGCCGCCCTGGGTGAGGTCCGCCAGCAGGGATTCGGAAATCTTCGCCGCCCATTCGGGCGCGCCGGTGCGCAGCACCCGCATGATGCCGTGGCGCGCCGCCGCCGCGGGCTGGTCCCAGCAGCAGAACAGCTGCCGCGCCACCTGCGGCGGGATGGCGTCGACGTGGGCGACCGCCAGACGCCGCAGGGAGCCGCCGTCGCCGTTGCCGCCTGCGTCGCCGGCGGGCATGTCCATGGCGCACCAATCGGCGAACGCCGGCACCGCCAGGCTGGCGATGCGTTGCAGGGTGCTCTGCACGTCGGTAACCCCCGCCATCGCGGCGCTGGCCTCGGCGAGGAAGCGCGCAGTCTGGGCGGACCGGCGCAGCTGGTTTTCGTCCTGGCGCCGGCGCGTGATGTCGCGCACGCTCCAGACGCGGCCGACGTCGTGGTGATCGATCGATTGCGTGCGTGAGAAACGTTCGAAAACCCTGCCATCGGCCAGCTCCAGCAGGTCGTAGCTTTCGGGCGCCGACTCGGCGTAGATCTGTCGCGCCCTGGCGACGAAAGCCTGGGGATCGTCGAACTGGCGGGCGTTCCAGGACAGGATGCGCTCGTGCGATCGCGCCTGCATCACCTCGTCGGGAAGGCGCCACAGGCGGACGAATTTTTCGTTGTACCCGGTGACCTTGCCGCTGCCGTCGGTCATCAAAATACCGTCGGTGCTGGCTTCCAGCGTGGCTCGCATCATCGCCAGGGACTGCGCGAGCTCTTGCGTTCTGCGTTGTAAAGCGTCTTTGGCCTTGATCGGAGCGCCTTCCGTGCGCGGGCGGACGAGGAGGATGCTTGGCGCGTGCGGAAGGGCGGCGGATCGCAGCAGCGTGTTGTCGTGTGCTCGCATCGGCCACCTCCCAAAATCCCTGGTGTGCAAGCGCTGTGCCGGCTGCGTTCCGGCGGTCAGGGAGTGAAGCTGTGCACCGCTTCGATCACCCGCGCCTGGTCTTCGGGCGCAAGGGCGAAGTACAGCGGCAGGCGCACCAGGCGGTCGGCGACGTCGGCGGCGACGGGGCAGTCCAGGGCGCCGGCGGCGACCTTGCGCCCGTACTCCGACAGGTGCAGGGGCACATAGTGGAAGACCGCCAGGATGCCGCGCTCGCGCAGGTGGGCGATCAGCCGCTGGCGGGCGGCGAGCGACGGCAGCAGGACATAGAAGATGTGGGCCGGCTGTTCGCAACCGGGCGGCACCACCGGCAGGCGCGAGCCGGTCGCCTGCGCCCAGCCGGCGAGCTCGCGCGCGTAGCGGTCCCAGATGCGGTGGCGCGCCGCCTGGATGCGCTCCCGCGCCTCCAGCTGGGCCAGCAGGTAGGCGGCCAGCAGCTCGGAAGGCAGGTAGCTGGACCCCAGGTCCACCCAGCTGTACTTGTCCACCATGCCGCGGAAGAACTGGCTGCGGTTGGTGCCCTTCTCGCGCACGATTTCGGCGCGCTCGGCGTAGCGCGGGTCGTTGACGATCAGCGCGCCGCCTTCGCCGCAGGTGATGTTCTTGGTCTCGTGAAAGGAGAGCGTGGACAGGGCGCCGAAGCTGCCCAGCTTGCGGCCGTTGCGTTTGCCGAAGAGACCGTGGGCGTTGTCTTCGACGACGGCGATGCCGCGTCCGGCGGCGGCGTCCAGGATCGCTTCCATGTCGCAGCCGACGCCGGCGTAGTGGACGGCGACGATGGCGCGGGTGCGCGGGCCGATCAGGCGCGGCAGCAGCTCCGGGTCCAGGTTGAGGGTGTCGGGCCGGACGTCCGCGAACACCGGCCGGGCGCCGCGCAGGGCGAAGGCGTTGACCGTGGAAACGAAGGTGAACGACGGGATCACCACCTCGTCGCCGGGGCCGACGTCGAGCAGCAGCGCCGTCATGTCCAGGGCGTGCGTGCAGGAGGTGGTCAGCAGCGCCCGCGCGGCGCCGGTCTCCTGTTGCAGGATCTGGCTGCACCGGCGGGTGAACTCCCCGTCTCCCGACAGCCTGGCGGCTGCGATCGCCTGGTGCATGTAGCGCAGCTCGTCGCCGGTGACGGCGGGGCGGTTGAAGGGGATGGAGAGCTCGGTCATCGCTCGCCCGCCGCCGCCGCCGGTAGCCGCCACCTGTGGTACCACAGCTCGACCGAGCGGGTCAGCATGCCGGACCGCTGGTACATGCGCTGCGCCCGCACGTTCCGCCCCTGGGTGACGACGCTGACGGTCGTCGCCCCCTGGTGATGCAGCCAGGCGAGCGCGGCGTCGATCAGGCGCCCGCCCAGGCCGCGGCCCTGCGCCGCGGCGGCGACCGCGAACAGACCGATCTGGCCGCCGCGGTGCCCATCGTCGCCCAGCCCGGCCTGCATTGCCACGGTGATGTAGCCGGCCGGTCCGTCCACGTTCGCCCCCGGCGCCGGGGGCGCGCCGTCCGCCACCAGCACGGCGCCGGCGGGGTCGGCGCAGCAGCGCTCGATCCAGGCGGCGTACAGCGCGTCGCAGCGCTCGCGGGCAAAGTGGGGATCGCTGTAAAAGCGCGAGTCGCGATGGCTGGCGGCGGCCAGGCGCCGCAGCAGCGGCAGATCGGCCGCGGTCGCCGCGCGCACCGGCGGCGTCGGTGGCGGCTGGGTCGGGGACACCGGCAGGTCGGGCGGCCGCAACGGCGCCTGGGCAGGGCGCTGCACGGGCTCCACGGCTTCCATCGGGGCGTCCAGGCGTCGCTCCAGAGTGACGCGGATGTCCACCAGCTGGAAGCCGGCGCTTGCGGCGAGACCCGGCGCCGCCGGGTCGCCCGCGCCGGCCAGCCAGTAGAGGCAGTCGACATCCTGGCGGTCCGCCCACTCGACCGCCGCCGCCAGCGCCGCTGGCGTGAGGACGTCGCCCCGCACCCTGCCGATGCGCCGCCCGAAGTGGCGGCTGTCCCAATCCAGCAGCTCGCAGGGGGGCGCCGGCGGGAGGGCGGCCGGCGCGTTGTTTTGCGGGTCACGCGGGTCGCGCCGGTCGCGCTGAGCGGGCGGCACGGCGGTCACCGTGCGTCGTCCGGCGCGGTGACCCGGCGCACGCTGTAGATGGGGCGGGACATCAGGCGGGTGTGCATGCGCGCCAGGTATTCGCCCAGGATGCCCAGGGTGAACAGCTGAGCGCCCGAAAAGATCGCGATCACCGAGGCCAGAAACGGGAAGCCGGGGACGCTGGTGCCCTGGATCAGGTAGCGGCCGACGACGTAGGCCAGCACCGCCAGGCCCAGCAGCGTCGAGGCGAAGCCGACGAAGCTGGCCAGCTTGAGCGGTCCGACGCTGAAGCCGGTCACCATGTTGAGCGCGTGGCGCACCAGCATGGCGACGGTGTAGTTGGAGGCGCCGGCCTGGCGCACGTCGTGGCGCACCGGCACGGCGGCAAAGCGGGTGGTCGCCCAGGTGAGCAGCACGTCGATCGAAACGTAGGGGTTGCCGTAGTGGTCGAACGCCGGCCGCAGCTCGGCGCGCAGGGCGCGAAAGGCGCTGACGTTGCGGGCGATGGTGGCGCCCATGGCGCCTTGCAGCACCAGCTTGGTGGCCTGCGAGGCGAGGTCGCGCAGCGGGCCGTGCTGCTGGGCGAGCGGCGTGCCGTACACCACGTCCACGCCGGCGGTCAGCGCGTCGAGCAGCTTGGGCAGCTCTTCGGGGGGGTGCTGCAGGTCGTCGTCCATGGTGACGATGACCTGGCCGGCGGCCGCCCGGATGCCGCACAGCAGGGCGTTGTGCTGCCCGTAGTTGCGCATCAGGTCGATGCCGCGCACCCGCGGCTGGCGCGCCGCGATCTGGCCGATGACCTGCCAGCTGTCGTCGGCGCTGCCGTCGTTGACCAGCAGGATCTCCGCCTGGGGGTCGCGGGCGGCGAGCACCGGCGCCAGGCGGGCGACCAGCGCCGGCAGGGTCGCCGCGCCGTTGTAGACCGGCACCACCACCGACAGCAGCGGGCCGGCGTCCGGTGTGAGCGGCCCTGGCGGTGGTGGCGGCGCTGGCTGCTCCACCGGAGGTGGCTGCCCTGGCCGCACCGTGGGCGGCACCGCCGTTGGTTCCAGGCGGTCGATTGGCGTCGGCGGGCACATGGCGGGCGGATTTTATCCGGTTTTGCGCCGCCGCCCCGCGCCGCGGTGGAGAGCCGGGGCGGCCCCCGCCGCGCTGCGGGAACCCGCCCGGCCGGGGGAGCGTTTCGTCCTGGGGCCGCCGTGCGAACGTGCTATACAGATAAGCGCACGCAAGTGCGGGCCGCGCCCGGACCGCCGGGCTTCCCCCAGACCGCCGACCGCCGATGAAACCCCAACCGCCATTCCAGGATTCGCCGGCGCCGCCGGCGGGCGCGTCGCTCGACCGGCGCCAGCTGCTCAAGGGCATGGCGGCCGCCGGGGCGGGATCGCTGGCGCCGCTGGCCCCCTTGATGCCCGCCGCCGGCGCGACGGCCACGGCCGTATCGGCGGCATCGACGCTGGGGCTTGCCGGGTGCAGCCGCCCGCCGGCCGTGGCGCGTCCTGACCTGATCGCCAGCGAAAACGAGAAGCCGGGGACCACCGACTGGCTGCTCGCCGCGACGCGCGTCGACCCGTCGACCCGCTTTCGCTGTCCGTGGATCGAGGGCTACTGCTCGCACACCAGCCTGCGCGCCGGCGACCGCCTGGCGTTCATGGTCAGCACCAACCCGCCGTCGCCGTTCGTCATCGACCTGTACCGCATGGGCTGGTACGGCGGCAAGGGCGGCAGGCACCTGGAACGGCTGGGGCCGTTCCAGGGCAAGGTCCAGCCCAACCCCGAGGTCGGCGTCGAGCGGGTGCGCGACTGCCGCTGGGAGCCGGCGGCCCAGATCACGATCCCCGACGGCCCGGGCGGCTGGCCGAGCGGCGTCTACCTGGGCAAGCTGACCGCCCAACGCGGCGGCCTGCAGAGCTACGTGGTGTTCGTGGTGCGCGACGACCGCCCTTGCGACGTGCTGTTCCAGTGCAGCACCAATACCTGGGCCGCCTATAACCGCTGGCCCCACCGCTTTTCGTTGTACGACGACGGCATCAAGAACTGGTATTGGGGGCCCGGCGTGCGGGTCAGCTGGAACCGGCCGTACGGCAAGTATTGCCAGCTGCTCGACGCGCCGCTGTCGCAGGGCTCGGGGGAGTTCCTGCTGTGGGAGTTCCCGGCGGCGTTCTGGCTGGAACAGCACGGTTTCGACGTGTCCTACACCGCCAACATCGATACCCACGAGGACGGTGCCGGGCTGCGGCGCGGCAAGCTGTGGCTGTCGGTGGGCCACGACGAATATTGGACGCTCGCCATGCACGACAACGTGGCCGCGGCGCGCGACGCCGGGGTGAACCTGGCCTTCCTGTCCGGCAACGCCTGCTACGGCGTGATCGACCTCCATGCCGACGCCGGCGGCCGCGAGCGGCGGGCAATGCGCCGCATCGGCCAGTACGGCCCGATCGAGCCGCGCAACGTCGCCGACGGCTTTCCCGAGCTGCTGCGGCTGCCCAGCAACGGGCCGGACGAATCGCAGCTGATCGGCGCGCGCAGCGGCTATCCGCTGACCGGCACCGCGCCGTGGACCTGCACCAACGCGCGGCATTGGATCTTCGAGCACACGCGGATGGCCGACGGCGACGGCATTCCGGGCCTGGTCGGCTGGGAGTTTCACGGCAACGCCGCCGCCATCCCCGGCCTGGAGGTGGTGGCGCAGGGGCCGATCGGGCCGCCGGGCGCCGCCGGCGCGTACGCGGCGACGGTCTATCCGGGACCGAAAGGCAACTTTGTCTTCAACGGCGCCACCTGCTGGTGGTGCGACGGCCTGAGCGCGCCGCCCGGATATCAGCATCCGGGGCTGCGCGGGTCCGGCCCGCGCGGCCCCGATCCGCGGGTGCAGCGCATCACCGCCAACCTGATCCGGCGTGCCGCGCGTGCTTGAGGCGGCGGCTCCGGCTTGGCGGTCGGTGCCGGACGTGAGAACCTTGAACGTTGGACACGGGCCGCGTGGGCGTGCTCATGCGGCCGGCGCGCGAGAACCAAGAGGAGGTTTCAGGGGATGAGCAACGGGTATGTGGCGCCGCTCAACTGGTATGTCGGCGGCGAGCGCGATAACGACGTCGAAGAGACGCAAGAGTGGCTGACCGCCTTCAATGACGTGGTGGATGCCGCCGGGCGCAACCGGGCGCAGTTCCTGCTGCAGAAGCTGCTCGAACAGGGCTATCAGCGCGACGTGCACCTGCCGTTCACCGGCAACACGCCGTACATCAACACCATCCCGGTGGCCGAGCAGCCGCCCTACGCCGGCGACCGCAAGATCGAGCGGCGCATCAAGAGCATCATCCGCTGGAACGCCATGGCGATGGTGGTGCGGGCCAACAAGAAGTTCGGCGGTCTGGGCGGCCACATCTCCACCTTCGCATCGTCGGCGACGCTCTACCAGGTGGGCCTGCACCACTTCTTCCGCGGCCGCGGCGAAGACGGGTTCGGCGGCGACGCCATCTACATCCAGGGGCACGGTTCGCCGGGCATCTACGCCCACGCGTTCCTGGAAGGGCGGATCACGCTCGAGCAGATGGAGCACTTCCGCCGCGAGGTGGAGCGCCCCGGCGGCCTGTCGTCGTACCCGCACCCCTGGCTGATGCCCGATTTCTGGGAGTTCCCCACGGTTTCGATGGGGCTGGCGCCGATCAGCGCCATCTATCAGGCCAAGTTCAACCGCTACATGCGCGACCGCGGGCTGCGTCCGCACCAGGGGCGGCGGGTGTGGGCGTTCCTGGGCGACGGCGAAACGGACGAGCCGGAAAGCCTGGGCGCCATCACGCTGGCGGCGCGCGAAGGGCTGGACAACCTGATCTTCGTCATCAACTGCAACCTGCAGCGCCTGGACGGTCCGGTGCGCGGCAACGGCAAGATCATCCAGGAGCTGGAAACCACCTTCCGCGGCGCCGGCTGGAACGTCATCAAGGTCATCTGGGGGAGCGAGTGGGATCCGCTGCTCGCCGCCGATCCGACGGGGCTGCTGATCCAGCGCATGAACGAAGTGGTCGACGGCCAATATCAAAAGTACGTGGTCGAGCCGGGCTCCTACGTGCGGCAGGACTTCTTCGGCAAATATCCCGAGCTGGCGGCGATGGTCAGGGCCTATTCCGACGAGCAGCTCAAGGGGTTGCGCCGCGGCGGGCACGACCCGATGAAGGTCTACGCCGCCTTCCGCGCGGCCACCAAGCATCGCGGCTCGCCGACGGTCATCCTGGCCAAGACCGTCAAGGGCTACGGGCTGGGCGAAGCGGGTGAGGGCAAGAACGTCAGCCACCAGCAGAAAAAGCTCAACGACGACGAGCTGCGCCTGTTCCGCGACCGCTTCGACATCCCGGTGCGCGACGCCGACCTGCACGACACGCCCTTCTACCGGCCGGCGGAGAACAGCGAGGAGATCGAATACCTCAAGGAGCGGCGCCGCGCCCTGGGCGGGCCGCTGCCGCGCCGGCGCGTGCGCACCGAGGCGCTGGCGCTGCCCAAGGACGACATGTGGAAGACCTTCTACGAGGGGGTCAACCGCGACGTCTCGACCACCATGGTGTTCGTCCAGATGCTCACCCTCCTGATGAAGGACAAGGAGATCGGCAAGTTCGTGGTGCCGATCGTGCCGGACGAAGCGCGCACCTTCGGCATGGAATCGCTGTTTCGCCAGTTCGGCATCCACTGCCACGTCGGCCAGAACTACGAGCCGGTGGACGCCGGCATGCTGCTGTACTACCGCGAGGCGCAGGACGGGCAGATCCTCGAAGAGGGCATCACCGAGGCGGGCTCGATGGCATCGTTCATCGCCGCCGGCACCGCCTACGCCACCCACGGCAAGGACATGATTCCGTTCTTCGTGTTCTATTCGATGTTCGGGTTCCAGCGCATCGGCGACCTGATCTGGGCGGCGGCCGACCAGCAGACGCGCGGCTTCCTGCTGGGCGCCACCTCGGGGCGCACGACGCTCAACGGCGAAGGGCTGCAGCACGAGGACGGCCACAGCCACGTGCTGGCGTCGACGGTGCCCAACCTGCTGTGCTACGACCCGTCCTACGCCTACGAGCTGGCGGTGATCATCCGCGACGGCTTGCGGCGGATGTACCAGGAGCGGGAAAACATTTTCTATTACATCACCCTGTACAACGAGAACTACCCGATGGCGCCCAAACCCGAAGGTTCGGACGAGGGCATCCTGAAGGGGCTGTACAAGCTGCGCCCGGCGCCGGAAGCGGACGCCGCGGCGGCCGCCGAGCCGGTCAAGAAGGGCAAGGCGCGGCGCGACGCGCGGCCGCGGGCGCACCTGCTGGGCAGCGGTTCGCTGCTGCGCGAGGCGCTGCGGGCCCAGGAGATCCTGTCGGCGCGCTACGGCGTGGCGGCGGACGTGTGGAGCGCCACCAGCTACAAGGAGCTGCGGCGCGACGCCCTGGATGCCGAGCGCTGGAACATGCTGCATCCGGAAGCGGAGCCGCAGCAGCCGTACGTGGTGTCGCTGTTCGCGGGCGAAGACACGCCGATCGTCGCGGTGTCCGACTTCATGAAGGCGGTGCCGGACCAGATCGCTCGCTGGCTGCCGGGAAGGCTGTTTTCGCTCGGCACCGACGGCTTCGGCCGCAGCGACACGCGCGCGACGCTGCGGCGTTTCTTCGAGATCGACGCCGAGTGCATCGTGGTGGCGACGCTCTACCAGCTCGCCCTGCACGGCACGGTCGAACGGAGCGTCGTGCAGCAGGCGATTCAGGACCTGGGGATCGACGCCGACAAGGCGAACCCGCTGTACACCTGATCTTTCGCCGGGTCGATGAACCTTCCGCCGGCCGGCGCGGACCTACAGCGGGGTCCGCCGCCGGCTGGTGGCGGCAGGATCGGACAACCTGGTTTTGGTGACCCAATAGAGGAGAGAGCTCAATGCGAATCAAGACCGCAGTGCAGACGCTTGGCGTGATGCTGTTGCTACCCGTGATGGCTGCCGCGCAGCCGATCAGCTACAAGGTGGACCCAGCGCATTCCAGCGTCGGATTCAGCATCCGCCACTTTGTCAGCGACGTCGCCGGACGCTTCAAGGACTTCACCGGCTCGGTCGTCTACGATACCAAGAACCCGGCCGCGTCCAGCGTGCAGTTCACCATCCAGGCGGCGTCGATCGACACCGACAACGACGCCCGCAACAACCACCTCAAGTCGCCCGACTTTTTCGACGTCGCCAAGTTCCCCACCCTCAGCTTCACCAGCAGCAAGGTCGACACGAGCGGCGGCTCGACGCTGTCGGTGACCGGCGCCCTGACCATCAAGGGCGTCACCAAGACGGTCACCATCCCGGTCAAGGTGGGCGGCGTGATGAAGACCGCCGACGGCTGGAAGGCCGGGTTCTCGTCCACCTTCACCATCAACCGCATGGACTACGGGGTGTCGTGGAACCGCGCCGCCGAAGGCGGCGGCTCGATCCTGGGCGACGACGTGGAGATCACCATCCGCGTCGAAGCCAATACGCCGAAGCCGGCAGCGGCCAAGTAGGCCAAGTACTCTGGCCGGCGCCGGGATTGCAAACCGGCCCCGGATCGGCTTCCGGGGTTTGATTGGTTTGCTGTGGCGGGCGGCCGGCGCGGAGGGGACCCCCGCGCCGGCGCGCCTGGCCGGTTTTGGCTAGCGGCTGGAGCCGGCAGGGGCCGCGGCCGGGGCTGCTGCTGCTGCCAGGGCTTTTTTGCGTGCGGCTTCGAACTCGTCGCCCTTGTTCCAGGCGGGCATGGCGTTTTGCTGCGCCAGGGCGATGCCGGTGTAGAAGCCCAGCTGCGCGTCTTCGATCATGCCGTCGAAGTTCCAATCCGCGGTCAGCTTGTCGCTCGGCTGGTGGTACTGCGTCGCCACCCACTTTTCGATCGTCTCCTTGCCCCAGCCGGCGGGCCGGCCGCGCACCTGGGTGCCGGCATTGAGGTACATCGCGGGCACGCCGATCTTGGCAAAGTTGAACTGGTCGGAGCGGTAGAAGTAGCCGCGGTCGGGGAAGGGATCGCTCTCGACAGTGCGGCCCTGGCGCGCGGCGACGGCGGCTATGACGCGGTCGACGGCGGCGGACTTGCCGAGCGCCACCGAGGTCAGGTCCGTGGTGCGCCCCCAGATGCTGCCGCCGTCGTAGTTGATGTCGACCGCGATGCGGCCGGGCGGGAAGGTGGGGTGCTTGGCGTAGTACTCCGAGCCGAGCAGGCCCTGCTCCTCGACGCCGACAAAGAGAAAGAGCACCGAGCGGCGCGGCCGTTCGGGCAGCGCCGCGTAGGCGCGGGCGATGGCCAGCACCTGCGCGCAGCCGGCGGCGTTGTCGTTGGCGCCGTGGTAGATGCGGTCGCCGGTCTGGTCCGGGATGCCGATGCCCAGATGGTCGTGGTGGGCGCTGTAGATGACCACCTGGTCGCGCAGCCGCGGATCGCTGCCGCGCAGCAGGCCCAGGACGTTGGCGGTCTGCGCGTGCGACACCTTGTTGGTCAGCGTCAGCGACGTGGTGATGCCGAGCGGCACCGGCTGGAAGTCGCGGCTGCGCGCCTTGGCGACCAGCTGGTCCAGGTTGTGGCCGGCGGCGGTGAGCAGGCGCCGCACCGCGTCTTCGGTGGCCCAGGCGGCGACCTGGATGTGCGGCTCGCCGGGGGCGGCCGGCAGGGTGAACTTTTCGCCGCTCCAGGAGGTCTGCACGACCTGCCAGGGGTATCCTGCCGACGGCGTGGTGTGGATGATGATGGCGCCGGCGGCGCCCTGGCGGGCGGCGCTTTCGTACTTGTACGGCCAGCGGCCGTAGTACAGGCGGCGCTTGCCGGCGAACAGGTTGGGGTCCCAGTCCGGATCGTTGTTCATCATCACCAGGACCTTGCCCTTGAGGTCCGCGTGCTTGAAGTCGTCCCACTGGTATTCGGGCGCCTGGATGCCGTAGCCGACAAACACCAGCTCGGCGTTGTCGAGCGTCGCCTGGTCGCTCGCGACGCCCGAGGTGGCGACGTATTCGTCGTGGCGCTTCCATTCGACGCCGGCCGCGCCGGCGCCCGACGGCTTGAAGGACCAGGTCTCGGGCAGGGTGGCGGCGACGCCGACGATGTCGAACGGCTGTTCCCACGAGCCGCCGGGGGCGCCGGGCTCCAGGCCCAGCGATTCCAGGCTGCTCGCCAGGTAGAGGCGCGCCAGGCGGTCGGCGCGGGTGGCGGGCCCGCGCCCTTCCAGCAGATCGTCCGAGAGGAAGCGGATGGGCGCCGCGAGCGTGCCGCGGTCGATCTGGCGGGCGGCGCGCTCGGCACCCGGCAGCGTCGGCACGACCGACCTGGCGCCCGCGGTGCCCCCGGCCTGGGCGCCGCCGCGGGTGACGGCGGGTGCGGATTGGACAGCAGGCGCGGCGGCGGCGGGCGCCGCGGCGGCGTCGGGAGCGGCGCCGGCGGGTGCGGTGGCAGCCGGTACGGTGGCGGCCAGGATCAGGAGGAGGGCTGCTACGGCGGCGATGCGCATCGTCGGGCGTCTCCTTTGTTGTAATCTGCGGTGGCCGAGCCAATGGCTCCCCGGCTCCCAGGTCAGGTCGCCACAGTCGCGAGGCCGCCAGCGGTCACTGGCGCAAGTATATAGAGCCGTTGCGTGAACCGGTCCGGCTGCCGACGGTCGCGCGGGAACGTCGGGCAGGGCGCACGCCGGACGCGCGCGCCGGCTGGTCCAACAGGGGAGGGACGATGAAGCTGCGGACGGTGGTGCGAGACTGTCTCTTCTTGAATTGGGCGCTGCCGGCCGCGTCCCTGCCGGCGCCGCCGGCGCCGCTGCGCTACCAGCTGCACGACTGGCAGGGCGTTGAGCACGTGTTCGCCTCGGCGCTGCTGTTCCACCACGACGCGGTGCGCTGGCAGGCCCTGCCGCTGGTGCGCATCGGCTATCCCCAGCTCAACGTGCGGCTCTACGTGCTGGACGGCGACGGGGTGCCGGCGGTGCTGTTCCTGCGCGAGCTGATGCCGGGGTGGGTGGCGCCGGGGGTGCGCCTGATCTCGCGCCATCCGGCAGCCAGCGCGCGGCTGGACTTTCCGCGCCCGTCGCGGCATCCGGGGGACGGCAGCTGGCTGTGGCGGGTGCGGCGCGGCGACAGCATGACGGTGCGCGCCGCGCTGCACAGCCCGACGGTGGGCCAGGGGCCGCAGGTGGGCGGCTGGGACGAAACCGTCCGCTACTTCCAGGACCGCCCGCGCGGCTACGCGCAGCACGCCGGCTCCCTCCACCGCACCTATGCCGCGCACCCGCCGGCGCAGGCGGTGTGGCCGCTGGCCGCGGCGGTGGAGCAGGGGGATGCGCTGCTGCGCCGGCTGCTGCCGATCGCTGCGGATGCGGCGATGCCGGCGCTGCATTCCAGCTGGCTCTGTCCGGAGATGCCCTTCGCCATCGCCTTGGACCTGATGCCCAGGGTGCAGCCGGTGGTCAACGGCCTGCCGCACCCGGCGGCCGGCCGGGTCACGGTCGGCGCCTTGCGGGCGCGCGCGGCAGGGCGGCGAGCGGCGCAGGGGGAGGCGGCGGCGGGCGGCGCGGCGGCGGCGGTTGCGGCGGCGCTGTCGTGCGCGGCCCAGGGCGGCGCGGACGATGGCGCGCCGGCCGGGCGTGCGGCGCGCCTGCAGGGCGGGGTTGGCGGGAGCGGCGGGGTTGGCGGGATCGGCGGTGGTGGCGGGGTCGGCGCGATGGGTGGCGGCGGCGTGGCGGGGGCTGCCGGCGCGGGCGCCGTGTTAGCATCCGCGGCATGAATTTGACCGACCCGCGGGACCGCCGGCCGCAACGCATCGCGGTGCTGCCCGGCGATGGCATCGGCAAGGACGTCACGGTCGAGGCGGTCAAGGTGCTGAGCGCGGCGGCGGAGGTGTTCGACCTGCCGCTGCAGCTGGAACACCTGCCGTGGGACGCCGACCGCTACCTGGCGACCGGCGAGACCCTGCCGGCGGGAGCGCTGGAGGATTTCCGCGACAACTGGTCGGCCATTTTCATCGGCGCCTTTGGCGATCCGCGCGTGCCGGACATGAAGCACGCCGCCGACATCCTGCTCGGCATCCGCTTCGGCCTGGACCTGTACATCAACCTGCGGCCGATCAAGCTCTACGACGCGCGCCACTGCCCGCTCAAGGGCAGGAGCGAACGCGACGTCGACATCGTCGTCTTCCGCGAGAACACCGAAGGCGCCTACGTCAACATGGGCGGCAACTTCAAGCGCGGCACCGCCGACGAAGTGGCGGTGCAGGACGAGATCCACACCCGCAAAGGGGTGGAGCGCATCGTCCGCGCGGCGTTCGACTACGCGGTGGCCCACGGCCGGCGCCAGGTGCTGATGAGCGACAAGTCGAACGTCATGCGCTACGGCCACGACCTGTGGCAGCGCTGCTTCCGGGAGGTGGCGGCGGACTATCCCGGCATCGAGGCGACCCACATGTTCGTCGACTCCCTGGCGATGCAGATGGTGCTGCAGCCGCAGACCCTGGACGTCATCGTCAGCAACAACATGTTCGGCGACATCCTGACCGACCTGGGCGCTGCGCTGCAGGGCGGCCTGGGGGTTGCCGCCTCGGCCAACGTCCACCCCGGCCGCACCTCGATGTTCGAGCCGGTGCACGGCTCGGCGCCCAAGTTCGCCGGCACCGGCCGCGCCAACCCGGTCGGCGCCGTGCTGTCCTGTGCCCTCATGCTGGACACGCTCGGCCACGCCGCCGCGGCGCGGGCCATCGAAGAGGAAGTCGCCAAGAGCCTGCGCGCCGGCGACACCACCGCCGACCTGGGCGGCAGCCTGAACACCTCGCAGGTCGGGGACCTGCTGGCCAAGGCCGTGGGCGCTCGCCCGCGTTCCTGAGCCCCGCACCCGCTTACCGCGCCGAGCGCTCGCATCTGGACGCCGAGCGCTCGCGCCAGCGCGCTTGCATCTGCGTGCCGCGCACTCGCGCCAGCGCGCCGTGCGCTCGGTCCTGCCGCGGCGGCGGATTGTTGTTCAGTGCTATCAGCGGCGCTGCGCGACGGTCCGGCGGGGACGCGCTGTAGTAATATTTACGCTGGTTTGCGACGCCACGCCCCTTGGCGCACGACGACGATCGGGCCGACCCCCGTGAGGAGCAGCAACAGGCAATGACCACCGCGAACGTGGACAGACCGCTGATCTATGACTGGAACCTGGCGGGCGGCGAGCTGCAGCCCGCGCGCGGACGGGTGGAGCTGGACGACGAAACGCTGCGCGACGGCTTGCAATCGCCGTCGGTGCGCACGCCTTCGATCGACGACAAGCTGCGCATTCTGCACGGCATGGTGGGGCTGGGCATCGAATCGGTCGACCTCGGGCTGCCGGGCGCCGGCCCGCACGTGGTGCGCGACGTCGAGCGGCTGGCGCGGGAGATCGCCGACCAGCGGCTGCCGATCTTCCCCAACTGCGCCGCCCGCACGCTGGTGACCGATCTGCGGCCGATCGCCGAGATCGCGCAGCGCACCGGTCTGGCCATCGAGGCGTCGTGCTTCATCGGCTCGTCGCCGATCCGCCAGTACACCGAAGGGTGGACCCTGGACCGCATGCTCAAGCTGACCCGCGAAGCCGTGCAGTTCGCGGCGGGCGAAGGGCTGCCGGTCATGTACGTCACCGAGGACACCACGCGCGCCGATCCCGAGGATCTGCGCCGCCTCTATACCGCGGCGGTCGAAGCGGGCGCTCGCCGCGTCTGCATCGCCGACACGGTGGGCCATGCGACGCCCGCCGGCGCCGCCAACGTCACCCGTTTCGTGCGCCAGGTGGTGGATGCCACCGGCGAAGACGTCAAGGTGGACTGGCACGGCCACCGCGATCGCGACCTGGCGGTGATCAACGCGCTCGCCGCCGCGGCCGGCGGCGCCGATCGCCTGCACGGCACGGCGCTGGGCATCGGCGAGCGGGTGGGCAACTGCCCCATCGACATGCTGCTGGTCAACATGCAACTGCTGGGCTGGATCGACCGCGACCTGGCCGGGCTGCCCGATCACTGCCGGCTGGTCGCCGCGACGACCGGCGTGGCGCTGCCCGACAACTATCCGGTGGTCGGGCGCGACGCCTTCCGCACCGCGACGGGCGTCCACGCTTCGGCGATTCTCAAGGCGCGCGCCCGCGGGCAGGACTGGCTGGCCGACCGCGTCTACTCCGGCGTTCCGGCAAGCCTCATCGGCTGCCGCCAGGTGGTCGACGTCGGTCCGATGAGCGGCGAATCCAACGTCGTCTGCTGGCTGCAGGATCACGACATCGAGGCCGAGCCGGCCCTGGTCAAGGAGATCTTCCAGCGCGCCAAGGAATCCAGCCAGGTCCTGGTGGACGCCGAGATCCTGGAGATCTGCCACGCCGCAAATCACTAGGCCGCGCACCACTAGTGGCCTGTATCAGGCAAATCGCTAGTGCCTGGCTTGCCCTCGACGCCCGGAGCGGCGTTGCGCCTCCTCGACATAGTCCCCCGCTATGCCTGCGTCGGCGCGCCTGGCTCCAGGCGCCGATTGCGGCGCCATCCACTAGCGATTCACCTGATACAGGCCACTAGCTAGCGCGGGGTAAGCGATGGCCCCTCCTTCCGGCGCGGCGTCTCCGCCATCCTCCCCGGCAGCGGGCGGCGCTGCGCCGCCCGAGCGCTGGCGGCGCGTCGTGCGCACCTACCTGGACGCGCTGAGCGCCGAGCGCGGGCTGGCGCGCAATACGATCGAAGCGTACCGCGGCGACCTGGAGCGGTGGGGCCAGGGCGTGGCGCGCGGCGGCGCGGGGCGCGACCTGCTGTCCGCGGATGCCGCGGCGCTGGCGGCGCACGTGCGGGAGCTGCGCCGCCAGGGCCTGTCGCCGCGCTCGATCAGCCGCGCGCTGTCGGCCCTGCGCGGCTTTTACGCCCACGCGCTGGCCAGCGGCGAGCGCGCCGACGATCCGTCGCTCGACCTGGCGCCGCCCAAGCTGTGGCGCACCCTGCCCAAGGTGCTGTCGCAAGAGGAGGTGGAGCTGCTGCTGGCGGCGCCCGATCCGGCGACCCCGCTGGGCCTGCGCGACCGGGCGATGATCGAGGTGCTCTACGCCAGCGGCCTGCGGGTCAGCGAGCTGGTCGCGCTCTCCCTGCCGCAGCTGCACGGCGCCGCGGAGCCGCGGCGGGCGGGCGGCGCCGGCAGCGTCGGCGGTGCCGGCGACGTTGGCGACCGCAGGGGCGTTGGCGACGGCGGAGGCGGTGGCAACGCCGGCGGTGGCAGTGCCGGGTCCGGCGGGGCGGTGCTGCGGGAGATCGACTTTCTGGTCGTCTTCGGCAAGGGGAGCAAGGAGCGGGTGGTGCCGATCGGCGAGGAGGCGGCGTCGTGGCTGCTGCGCTACATGCGCCAGGTGCGGCCGGCGCTGACGGCGGGCGAGCGCCACCTGGCGGTTTTCGTCAACCGGTCCGGCGTCGCGATGAGCCGCCAGGGGTTCTGGAAGATCCTGCGCGGTTACGCTCTGAAGGCCGGCCTGCGCACCGCACCCTCGCCGCACGTGCTGCGCCACAGCTTCGCCACCCACCTGCTGGAGCACGGCGCCGACCTGCGCTCGGTCCAGATGATGCTCGGCCACTCCGACATCTCGACCACCCAGATCTACACCCACATCCACCAGCAGCGCCTGAAGAATCTCTACGACCGCTTTCACCCCCGCTCCTGAGAAGGGCGGCCCGCAGGTTGGCTCCGCCGCCTGGAGCCGATCGGCGGAGCGGGCGCTCGCTTGCGAGCCTGCGCCGGCCGCAGCTCCTTGTTCATCGCAGGCTCCTTGCACGAGAGTGTTCGACAGGAAGTATGCGATGTAATTTTGCGGGTTCGGCGAGCGCACCCCTGGCGGTTAAATTCTTACAATACTGGGTGAGTCCGCCGCGCTAGGCTTGGTTCATGAGCAGCTCGCCCGACCGCGAAGGAGGCAGGCGATGATCCACGATCCGGGTGCCATGCCGCCGCCGGCCCGCAAGGCCGCGCTGGCGTATATCTTCGTCACCGTCGCTCTGGACATGCTGGCGTTCGGCATCGCCTTCCCGGTGCTGCCCAGGCTGGTGCTGCAGTTCAGCGGCGGCAACACCGCCAAGGCGGCGCTGGCCTACGGCGCGTTCGGCACCACCTTTGCCGCCATGCAGTTTGTCTTTTCGCCGCTGCTCGGCGCGCTGTCCGACCGGTTCGGGCGGCGGCCGGTCGTGCTGCTGTCGAACCTGGGCCTGGGTGTGGACTACGTGGTGATGGCGCTGGCGCCGTCGCTCACCTGGCTGTTCGTGGGCCGGGTCACGTCGGGGATTTGCGGCGCGAGCTACGCCACCGCGGGCGCCTACATCGCCGACGTGACGCCGCCCGAAAAGCGCGCCGCCAGCTTCGGTCTGCTGAGCGCCGCCTTCGGGTTCGGCTTCGTGGTCGGCCCCGCGGTGGGCGGCCTGGCAGGCCGCATGGACCCGCGCCTGCCCTTCTGGATCGCCGCGGTGCTCTGCCTGCTCAACGCCGTCTACGGGCTCTTCGTCCTTCCCGAGTCGCTGCCGCCCGAGCGCCGCGGCAAGGTGCACTGGCACCTGGCCAACCCGATCAGCGCCCTGCTCATGCTGCGCCGCGAGCCGCGCCTGCTGGCGCTGACGGCGGTGATGTTCCTGCACTACGTGGCGCACGAATCCAATCCCAGCACCTTTGTCCTCTACACCGACTACCGCTACCACTGGGACGTGCGCACCGTGGGACTCAGCCTGGCGGCGGTCGGCATCACCAGCACCCTGGTGGGCGTCGGCCTGGTGCGCCCGGTCGTGGCGCGCCTGGGCGAGCGCCGCACCCTCTTCGCCGGCCTCGCCTTTGGCGTCCTGGGTTTTGTCCTCTGCGCCGCCGCCCCCACCGGTACGGTGTTCTTCATCGCCATCCCGGTGCTCGCCCTGTGGGGCCTCACCTCGCCCGCCGCCCAGGCGCTCCTCACCCAGCAAGCCGATCCCGCCGCCCAGGGCCGCCTGCAAGGCGCCCTGTCAGGCCTGCAAGGCATCGCCCTCATGCTCGGCCCAGCCCTCTTCACCGCCCTCTTCGCCGCCGTCGTCCGCCCGCCGCATGCCGCTGGGGGCACTGGCGGCGCCGCAGCGGCAGCCGGCGCCGCAGTGGCCGGCGCCAGCGCCGTCCCCGCCCTGTCCGCCGCCGCCCACCCCTGGCTGGCCGGCGCCCCCTACTACCTGGCCGCCATCCTGATGGCCATCGCCCTGGTCGTCGCCCTGCGCACCGTCCGCGCTCCTGCTGCGCTGGAGGGGTGAGGCGGAGGCGGCTGGGACAGCCGCTCGCAAATAGGTTTCCCGGTCGATCCCGTGGCGCAGCATCGGTCGCCCGAAGAGATCGATGGGACCTGCGCGCCGTTCGCCGATGCGCTCGGCCACCCGCGCACGGTGGCAGCTGGTTCCATGAGCTGCCGTGGTCGACTGGCTGGTTAAATTCCTCGCCGGATGCGGGGGTGCTGCGGGCCGCGAAGAGCTGGAGCGGGAGCCTCTAGCCAATGCGCTGGATCGAGATCAGGCCCTGGGCGGTGTGCCGCTTACTCGGAAGGCGGCTGCGCCGGAGGCAGTGTGACGAGAAACTCTGCGATCTCTTGAGCCTTGGCTTCGTGGCCAAGCTGGCGAAAGCCGGCAAGGGACCTGTCCAAGACCGCCCGACCTTCAGCGATCTCCCCCGAGGCGCAGAGTAGCCGGCCAAGGTCCAAGCCGACGACGCAGATGGCATCGAGCCTGACCACCGGCGTCGCCTAGAGACTCGAACACCCGCAGCCTCTTCTGGTGCAGCGCGAGCGCCGGCTCCACTTCACCGCGAGTGGCCTGGATCCGGGCGATGTCCCCCAGCGTCACGGCACGCTCCCGCGCGTCGCCCAGAGACTCGAACACCCGCAGCCTCTCCTGGTGCAGCGCCAGCGCCAACTCCACTTCCCCGCGAGACGCCTTGATCCGGGCGATCTCCCCTAGCGTTATTGCTACCTCGCGGGTCCGACCGGCGCGAGCGAGAAGCTCGCGTGCCCGCTCGAACCCCTCCTGTGCATCCGCGATCCGGCCGTCTTGCGCCATAAGGCGTGAATGGGAGATCAGGACCGCCGCATGATCGTCGCTTTCGACTTGCTCCCCGGCGTTGAGTTTGGCAAGAATCGCCTGGTTGGCGCGGCCGTACAGCTGCCTGGCAGTCACCGTGTCGCCGGTCAGGCGGCACAGGTCTGCAACCCTGCGCAGCAAATCAAGCGGAGCGGAGACCTTGCCCTCATCCACCAGTGTGATCGCCGCGAGGCCAAGCGCCACCGCCTCCCGGTTGCGCCCCGAGCGTGCCTCCGCATCGACAGCATCCCCTGCACAGGCAGCGACGACCTGGGCGGCGCCGCAGAGCAGAGCAAGACGGGTCAGCTCCAGATCCTGGAGCAGGGACCGCTGCCACCGGCCCTCACCTCCGCCGCCCCACGCCTCGAAGAGGGGGGCTACGGCGCGCGCCGCAAGGTCGCGCTCCTCCGCGGCGGTCAGCGTGCCCGCGTGGAGCCGCGCCAGGCCGCTCACCAGGAGGCTTGCCGTAGCGTCGGGGGCATGCACCTCCCACAGGCCGAGGCCCACCAGGCGGGCGCCCACCGGTTGGCCGGGCTGGACCAGCGAGAGAGCGACAGCAAGGGGCGCCATGACCGCCTCGGGAATCGGCATCGAGAACAGCGTCGAGACGCGGAGCAGCTCGCGCTCGTCCGGGGTCAGTAACGTGAGCAGGGTGCCGAGAGCCAGGTTGGAGAGGAACGCGACCAGCCGCTCGTCCGCGACCTCACCCTCACCGGCCAGGCTGGCCTCCATCTCGGACAGCGCCCGCCCGGCCTGCTCCGGGGCTTCGACCAGGAGGCGTGTGAGCAGATCCTGGAGACCGGGATTGCCTTGGGCGACGGCCAGCAGACGTGGCACCTGCGCCGGCTCGGCGACGCGGGCGCCCAGCAGGCGTAGCTTGGTACGCAGCTGCTTGCGGCGGTCGGTGTCGCTCATCGCCGGCAGGGGATGCCAGAAGAAAACCTGGGCGAGCTCGCGCTGCTGCCAGGGCAGGGTGAAGGTGTACCGGCTGGTGATCAGGAGCCTGGATTCCGTCTCGGCCCGCCCCAGGGCTCGGACGAGCGCCCGCACGGGTTCGACGAAGTGGGCGATGATTCGCTTGGGAGCCGCGTCGTCCGGCTCCAGCAGCTGCTCGAAATCGTCGAGCACGAAGAGGATCGGCCGGCGGCGCTCCTCCGGCTGTGCACAGTAGGTTTCGAGCAGCTGGACAAGGACGTCGACGAGCGTCCCTTCGTCCGTGGCCCGCTCCCGGTGCTGGCGCACCAGCTCGCGGGCGGCCGGCTCGGCGACGACCTCGGCAACGGCGTCGAGCAGCGCGCTGCCGTCGAAGGGGCCGAACAGGACCAGCGAGAAGCCGCGGTGGATCGCCGTCGCCGGACGCCTGGCCGTGGATTGTGGTCGGACCCGACCGCATGGACCGCTGGCTTCAACGGACCACAAATTCCGAGGGATCGAGCCTCGGGTCGCCTTATTGTCGGTGGGTATAGCTCGGCAGTGGTTCGGCTTGCAGGGCAAGACGGATAACTGCCAGGCGGCGGTCTTCGCCGCTCTGGCGCTAGACAAGTGGGCCAGCTTGATCGACGCAGAGCTGTACCTGCCGCGGGAATGGGAGGAGGATCCGAGGCGATGCGCCGCGGCAGGAGTGCCCCCCGCGGAATTGCGATCCCTGCGGGTCCGAAGGTCAGGGCTTGCTGGATGCGATCGTAGCGGAAGGGTTCGTCGTCGGCGTCGACGCCCTCGAAGAGGCCGACGCCGCGCCATCGCGGCCGCGGCCGGCGGCCTCCTAGCGAGCGGGCGGCGGTAGCGGAAGGGAGGCCGCGGGGTCCAGAATCAGGGGCAGTCGAAGGCGGCGGTGTCGAAGAAGGTCTGGAAGAGCTGGTTTTTGGCGCTGGAGTAGGTCTTGACCTTGCCGGTCTGGGTGTCGGTGACGGTGATTGCCACGCCGACGTTGGTGAGGCCGCCGGCGGACACCCACCACTTGTTGTAGGGGGCCACGCAGGCGTTGAGGATCTTAAGGATGAGCTCGATGTTGCCGGGATCGAAGAAGCTGAATTTGACGCTCTGCTGGCTTTCCAGCAGCACCGTCGCCGGCCCCTTGCCGCTGGCCGGGGTGGCGTCGTAGTTGACCGTGACCTTGAAGCGGTTGTACAGGCAGGCGGTGGTGGCGGAGGGGACGCATGCAGGCTCTACGGGCATCAGGCCGAAGATTGGCGCGGAGGCGCTGAACGACACGGTCCAGTAGGCCGCACCGCTGGTGAGCTCTCCGTCTCCCGACACGTCGACGGCGACAAAACCGGCGCCCGGACCGAGCTGGGTGAGCATCGTCGACAACCACAGCGTGCCTTGGGCGAACGTCGCGGCGATGGGCAGCACGGGGGAGATGAAGAGCGCGTTGGTGTACAGCAGCGTTGGCACCAGGAGGGAGTCCATGCGGTCGACGAACAGCGTGCCGCCGGCGTCGATGGAAGCGAAGTACAGCACGTCGGTGGATGGGTCGATGGCGATCGTCCCACCAATGTTGAGGCCGGAGGTGCACGGCGCCACCCGGCCGGAATCGAGGCTGCCGAGCAGTCCGATGATGTTGCCGCCGGTCGGGTCCAGCTGAAACAGCTCGTTGCTGTAGGTGCTGTCGCATAGCGCAAAGCCGTACAGTTGGCCCTTGCTGTCGAAGGCGAGGCTGCTGAGGGCCACGGTCAGCGGCGGCCCGAAGGGTGTGATCGTGGCGGTTTGCACATCGACGTGCACCAGCGTCCCGCTGCCGTTGATGCCCGCGATTGCAACCACGTCGCCGGTGAGCGGATTGCGTGCCAAGCTGCGCATGACCACCTGGCCGCTGCCGGAAACGAAGGTGGGAGCGGTGAGGAGCTGCAACCCATCTGTCATAACCAGCGCCGCCGTGTTTTGGGCGGTACTGGTCGGGGAGGCGGCGGTCACCGCTTCGAACAGCTGGGCCGTCGCCGTGCGACCGGTAAGGCCGAGCAAGGCGATCAGCACGACACCGCGGAAGATCCCGGTCCGGCATTGATGTACACGCATGGCTTTACCCCCTTGTTTCTTCACTTCCGCCGCGGATGAATGTACGTCGCAGTATAAACTTCCCTGGCCGAATGGGGGCGGCGCCTCGGCGCCGGCACTCCCTGTACCACGGCGGATCGCGGACCAACAGCCTCCGGCTCCCAAGCGGCTTCGCCGCGTGGGCTGAGTGGTCGTGGGCCGAAAGGCCGCGGACAACCGGCGGCCGTGGCCCTTGGTGGGCTCGTAGGTGTCCGGGCGGCCGACTAGGCGTTTTGGCTGGCTGGCACGTAAGATAGCGTGAACGGACATTCTTGGGCGGCGGGTGCGTTGGGGTACCTGTCGCTGGAGTCGAGGGAATCAGGATGCAGCAGAGAGCTTTTCGCGCGCTGGGTTTTGCCGGTCTGGGTCTGGTGGCAGGTCTTGCAATGGCGGCGGAGGCGCGCGCCGACCTGGTGATCCTTGCCAATGGCGAGGTGGTCAAGGTCAAGGCGTATGAGCTGGACGGCGAGCAGGCGCGCCTGACGCTGCCGTCGGGCGGCCGGATGACGCTGCCGCTGATGCGCGTGGAGCGGGTGGTGGACGACGAGGTGGCGCCCGACCCCGATCCGCCGCCGCCGAGCGCGGCGGGTGCGGGCGCGGCCGGGGCGCCGATGCCGCAGGTGCCGCTGCGTTTTGCCGCCGAGCAGGCGGTTCCCGGCGGCCCCTGGGGGGCGCTGATCTACGAGGTGGCGCGCCGTAACTCACTAAATCCAATGGTGGTTGCGGCGGTGATCGGGGCTGAGTCGGGGGGCAACCCGATGGCGGTCTCGCGGGTCGGGGCGCGCGGCCTGATGCAGCTGATGCCGGCCACCGCGGAACGTTTCGGGGTGCACCACGAAGACCTCTTCGACCCGACCCAGAACCTGGAGGCGGGCAGCCGCTACCTGTCCTGGCTGGTCGACCAGTTCCCCAACGATCTGGCCAAGATCCTGGCCGCCTACAACGCCGGCGAAAACGCCGTCAGCCGCTACAACGGCGTGCCCCCGTACCGCGAAACCCGCGGCTACGTCCGGCGCATCTTCAGCAGCCTGGGCCTGGCCCTGGTCCCCGGCTGGATGGGCGAGCGGCCGGCAACCTCCCGCATGGCCTCGGCCGCGCGCAGCGCCGGCTCCCGCTAGTGTCCCGAGTCAGAAATTCGCGGCATAAGTCGGCGAGTCATCCGCGCTCCTGGCCAGGCGCGCCGCCGCAGGCATAGTCGAACCTATGTCGAGGAGGCGCAACGCCGCCAGGGGCGTGGAGGGCCGCCGAATTATGGTGTGAATTTCTGACTCGGGGCACTACGCCCCCTGGCGGCGACCGCCAGCGCCCCCGCTTCGGGAAGACTGCCCCAGGATCAGGGGCAGTCGAACGCCGCGGTGTCGAAGAAGGTCTGGAAGAGCTGGTTTTTGGCACTGGAGTAGGTTTTGACCTTGCCGGTCTGGGTGTCGGTGACGGTGATCGCCACGCCGACGTTGGTGAAGCCGCCGGCGGAGACCCACCACTTGTTGTAGGGGGCGACGCAGGCGTTGAGGATCTTGAGGATCAGCTCGATGTTGCCGGGATCGAAGAAGCTGAATTTGACGCTCTGCTGGCTTTCCAGCAGCACCGTCGCCGGCCCCTTGCCGCTGGCCGGCGTGGCGTCGTAGTCGACCGTGACCTTGAAGCGGTTGTACAGGCAGGCGGTGGTGGCGGAGGGGGCGCAGGCAGGCTCGACGGGCAGCAGGCCGAAGATCGGCGCGGTGCCGTTGAACGAAAGGGTCCAGTAGGCCGGGCCGTTGGTGGGCTCTTCGTCGGTCCCGTGCAGCTGGTGCACGTCGACCTGCAAACCGCCTCGGCCACGCCCTTCGGCTCGCCGCTGAACGTGGCGATCACCAGCCTCGCCTTTGACAGCAACGGCCAACTGTACGGCTTTGCGCTGTGCGACAACACCTACACCAACGAGCTGTTTTCGCTGGACCCGGCCAGCGGCAACATCACCGGAACGCTCGGCAGCCTCGATTCCGGCTTCCGTCGCGGTCGAATGTACGCGCAGTATAAACGGCCCTGGCGCCCCGCCCCGCTCCGATCGCGCCCGCGCCGCAGGCGCGCCGCGGTCGAGGCAACCCATGGATCAGCGGATCAGCGGACCGCTGCGGCGGCGGGTTCCGCGACCACGGCGGGGGTGGTGACGGCGCCCAGGTAGCGCATGACGACCAGGGTGCGGTCGTCGCTGGGGGGCTGGCTGCCGACGTGGGCGGCGACGGCGGCGAGCAGGCGGTCGCGGACCTGGGCGGCGGTGGGGCCGATGAAGGGCCTGGGAGGCGCGTTGCGGCTGGCGGACCCGCTGGTGGCCGCGGACCCCGCAGCCCCTGCGGCCCCAGCGAGCCCTGTCGCGGTCGCGGACCATGCGGGTCCGAAGGTCAGGGCTTGCTGGATGCGGTCGTAGCCGAACGGTTCGTCGTCGGCGTCGACGCCTTCGAAGAGGCCGTCGGAGAGCCAGACGACGATGTCGCCGCGCTCCAGGGTGAGCTCACGGTGGGCGTAGCGCTGGCCCAGGCCGCCCAGGGGGGAGCTGGGCAGGAGGATCTCTTCGACGGCGCCGCGGCGCAGCACGTAGGTGGGGGGGTGGCCGGCGTTGGTCAAGGTGAGGCGGCCGTCGCGCAGGTCGAGCTTGGCCAGGGTGGCGGTGACGAAGAAGCGGCTCTCCGCGTTGGCGCGCACGACGGTATCGAGGCGGCGCAGGATCTCTTCGGGCGAGCGGGTCTCTTCGATCAGGATGAGCAGCGCGGCCTTGAGCATCGCCATGCGCAGGCCGGTCGACAGGCCGTGGCCGGAGACGTCGGCGACGATGACGGCCAGCTCGCGCTGCGACAGGCGCAGGACGTCGAAGTAGTCGCCGCCGATGGCCGCGGAAGGTTCGAAGAGGGTGGCGAATTCGATGCCTTCGTCGCCTGGCAGATCGTGCGGGATGAGGCTGTTTTGCAGATCGCGCGCCAGGGACAGCTCCTTTTCGAGCAGCTCCTTCTGGGTGGAGGCGGCGACCAGCATCTCCAGGTTGAGGGCCATCTCGTTGAAGCTGCGCTGCAGGACGCCGATCTGGTCGCGGCGGCGCACCGGGATGCGGGCGGCGAAGTCGCCGCGGCGCACGGCGTCGGTGGCGCGGCTCAGGCGGTTGACCGCGCGCGACAGGCCGACAATCATGAACATCGCCATAAAGGCGGCGATGGCATAGACGTTGGCGAGCAGGAAGGCGAGGGCGACCAGGACGCCCCACGAGGAGGCGTCGATCTCGCCGTTGGCGGCGAACAGGTGTTCCTTGAGGATGCGCGGCGTGCCGTTGAGCTGCACCAGGACGCTGTCGGCGATCTGGCGCCGGCTGGCCAGGTCGTAGAGGGGGCCGCTGGTCTGGCCCCACCAGAGGATCTCCCGGTCCCACAGGGCATCGCCCCGCGAGCGGCGCTTGAAGAACATCTGCGCCTGGCCCAGGTTGCGGGCGCGGTGGAAGGCGAGCATCGGCAGCTCGCGGCTGCCGAGCTTGACCTGCATGACTTCCACCGGGTCTTCGGGGCGGTTGCTTTCCACCCAGACGCCGCTGCGGCGCGACAGCTCCAGGTCGAGGTCGCCGGTGTAGATGCCGACGACGCCGCGGCCGCTGCCCCTGGTGGGGATGGCGGCGGCCAGGGTGGGGCTGTGGTCGGAGCGGGCGAAGAAGCGCGGCAGCTGGGCGGCCGATCCCCAGCTGCTGTCGGGGGAGTTGGTGGTCGCCACCTCTTCGGCGGCGACTTCGCCGGCCTTCGGCACTTCGGCGCAGCCGGGCCACAGGTCCGGGGTGCGCGGGTCGCCTGCCACCCGCCTGCCGTTGACGTAGTAGGCGAAGGCCATGTCCGGCAGCGCGCCGGTGAAGGGAGCGGCGAAGGCGGCATCGCCGGTGTGCTGGTAGAGGGCGGCGCGCTCGCGGGTGGCCGCCACGACGTCGCTGTCGAGCGAGCGCAGGGCGTCGCGGTAGAGGTGGCCGATGAAGAAGTTGGCGAGCAGGTAGGCGACGACCGACAGCAGCAGCAGGACCATCGGGATCGGCAGGCCGCCGAGCAGGAAATACGAAAACGCCAGCCGCCGCCCGACCTTGAACAGGAACGCCGAGATCAGCTTCCAGATCAGCAGCAGCAGCACGATCAGGGCGGCGCAGCTGAGCCCGATCGCCAGCACCGGGTTGACGTAGCGCAGGTGGAGCCGCCACAGCGCGACGACCACGAAGCCGCCGAGGACGAGCATGGCTGTCCCCACCAGCAGGGCGGCGAGTCGGCGTTTGGTTGTGGTGGTCACGATCGCAGGGCGTCGATACGGGGAGGGCGGATCGGGCCAGACCCCTGACTGCTTACGCTCGGGCGGGCCTGGAGGTTTCGGTCATCGAGGCATCGCCGGTGGCGGCGCCTGGCATAGCATAGAATGCCGGCGGCTTCCGCGCGCTGCCGCCGGCTGGCGGGAGGACATCTTAGCCTGAATCGAAGGAGGGAGCACGTGTCGAGGATTCCGCGGTTTCAAGAGCATCTCAAGACCGGCTTCACCGCCGAAGCGGTGAGCGCCGCCCGCTTCCGGGCGTTGGCGGAGCGCGCCGATCGCGACGGGTCGCCGAACCTGGCGGCCCGCTGGCGGCGTCTGGCGGCGGCCAAGGACCGTCTGGCCATCCAGCTGCTGGCGGCGGCTGGCCAGGTGCGCGGCGGCGACGCCGACCTGGGGGCTGCCATCGCCGAAGAGCGCTACGAAAACGACGTGCTGTATCCCAAGATCGTGCGCGACCTGGGGGACGACGACGAAACGGTCGGGATCTTCCGCCAGCTGCTGGCGGCGCAGGTGGAGCAGCTGGGCCAGCTGGAAGCGCTGCGCCGCGACCTGCACGCCGCCCAGAAGGACGTGCCGCTGCCGCCGGAAGCGGCTGCCGCTGCTCCAGCCCCGGCGCACGCCGCGGCCCCTGCCCCCGCGCCGGCCACGCCGGCGACCGCCGCCGGCGGCCGCTCCGCGGGCGCCCAGGTGGAGCCTCCATCGGCACCGGCGCCGCCTGCGTAAGTAGCTGAAAAGGAGCGACTTGCGGTGCTTGTGACCGGCAGTCACAAGTGCTACACTGGCGCTGGGAGAGCTGACGATCATGAAGACAGCGATGACCACGCAAGCCGGCGAAAGCTGGATCACCACGACCTTCGAAAACCTCGAGGATTGGGCGCAGCGGCATTCGTTCTGGCCCTTTCCCTTCGGCACCGCCTGCTGCGCCATCGAATTCATGTCGACCATCTCCAGCCACTACGACCTGTCGCGCTTCGGCTCGGAGGTGGTGCGTTTCTCGCCGCGCCAGAGCGACGTGCTGCTGGTGGCGGGGACGATCAACGACAAGATGGGTCCGGTGCTCAAGCGGATCTATGACCAGATGGCGGACCCCAAGTGGGTGATCTCGATGGGCGCCTGCGCCTGTTCGGGCGGCTTCTATCGCTCGTACCACGTGATGCAGGGCATCGACGAGATCATCCCGGTGGACGTCTACGTGCCCGGCTGCCCGCCGACGCCCGAAGGCCTGATGTACGGCATCCTGCAGCTGCGCGAGCGGGTGGTGCGCGACCGCAAGCGGCTCGGCCGCGGCGCCGATCCCCAGGCACGGGAGCGGTCGAGCGAAGAAGAGAACCTGGGCGCCGGCAGAATCTGACCCCGTTGCAAAGCGAGCCAGTCCCCAACGAGCGAGCGCCCATGACCCCAACGACCGTCCAACCCGCCGCCGGCGCGGGCGCCGCGACGCCGGCCGCCCCCGCGATCCCGGCAACCCCGCACATCGCCGATAGCGACGTCTATGCCGGCGTGCGCGCCAAGTTCCCGGCGGACAGCATCCAACCGGTGCCGGCCGGCGTGCCCGGTTCGCCCGCCGGGCTCGACCAGGCGACGTGGATCGTGCAGCGCGAAGTGCTGGCCGACCTGGCGCGCGAGCTGCGCGACAACCGGGAGAGCAAGTTCGACCTGCTGATGGACGTCGGCGGCGTCGACTATCCCGACCGGGAGCAGCGCTTCGAAGCCGTGTATCACCTGTATTCGGTGCCGCGCAACGCGCGCCTGCGCCTGAAGGTGTCGGTGGCCGAAAGCGACCCGGTGCTGCCGTCGCTGGTGCCGGTGTGGAACGCCGCCAACTGGGCGGAACGCGAGGTGTACGACATGTTCGGGGTGCGCTTCACCGGCCACCCGAACCTGTCGCGCATCCTGTGCCACGAAGCGTTCCAGGGGCACCCGCTGCGCAAGGACTACGACGCCGCGCGGCGCTGGATCCTGACCGAAGACAAGTTCTACAAGCCGCATTTCGATCTGCCCGAAGCCGATCACCTGGCCGAGGGCGACGACATGTTCGAGCGCATGACGATCAACATCGGACCGTCGCACCCCGCGATGCACGGCACGTTCCGGTTGATGGCCATGCTCGACGGCGAAACGATCGTCGCCTCCGACATCGAAATCGGCTACCTCCACCGCTGCTTCGAAAAGATGGCGGAGACGCACACCTACCAGCAGGTGATCCCCTACACCGACAGGCTCAACTACTGCTCGGCGTTCATCAACAACGTCGCCTACTGCCGCACGGTCGAAAAGCTGCTCGGCGTCGAAGCGCCGCCGCGCGCCGTCTGGGCGCGCACCATCCTGTCCGAGCTGTCGCGGATCATGGATCACTGCGTGTGCAACGGCACGACGCTGGTGGACGCCGGCGCGCTGACCAACTTCTGGTACATGTTCCAGCCGCGCGAAGAGATCTACGGCCTGCTGGAAGCGTGCTGCGGCGCGCGGTTGACGGTTTCGTACTGCCGCGTCGGCGGGCTGTCGCAGGATCTGCCGCCCGACTTCACGGTGCGCTGCCGGCGGCTGCTGGAGATCATCCCGCCGTTTTTGTCGGACGTCGAAAAGCTGTGCGACAAGAACCGCATCTGGATCGACCGGACGGTGGGGACGGCCGCGATCTCGGGCGCCGAGGCGATCAATTGGGGGTGGACGGGGCCCTGCCTGCGCGCCAGCGGCGTGCCCTTCGACGTCCGCCGGTCCAACCCCTACGACCTGTATGACACGGTCGATTGGGACGTGCCGGTGCTGTACGGCGGCGACGTGTTCGATCGCTACCGCATCCGCAACCTGGAGATCCGGCAGTCGCTCAAGATCATCCGTCAGCTGCTCGACCGCGGCTGTCCGGAAGGGGACTGGATCGTCGACGATCCGCACGTCGCCCTGCCGCCGAAAAAGAAGGCGTACAGCGAGATGGAAGCCATGATCTATCACTTCAAGCTGATCATGGACGGCATCATGGTGCCCGAAGGCGAAACCTACCTGCCGACCGAAGGCGCCAACGGCGAGCTGGGCTTTCACATCATCAGCGACGGCACCGGCAAGCCCTACCGCATCAAGGTGCGGCCGCCGTGCTTCCCGATCTTCTCGGCCTATTCGAAGCTGATTCTCGGCGGGTCGGTTTCCGACGCCGTGATCTCGCTCGGCGGCCTCAACGTCGTGGCCGGAGAGCTGGAGCGATGAGCGAACCCATCACCACAAGCAAGCCTTACGGCAACGAGCCGGCGCCGTATCCGACGACCACACGCCCGTACCGGTTGAGCCTGGCGGAGCGGATGTACCTGCCGTTGCTGGGCGGCCTGATGGTGACGATCCGTCACTTCCTGCAGAACCTGTTCAATCCGGGCCGCATGTACACCATCAACTATCCCGAAGAGCGGCGCGACTACGGCCACCGCTTCCGCGGCCATCACATCCTGACCACGCGTTCGGACGGCTCGCTGCGCTGCGTCGCCTGCTTTCTGTGCGCTCAGGCGTGCCCGGCCGAATGCATCCACATCGAAGCGGGCGAGCATCCTGACGTCAACATCGAAAAGTACCCGGTCGTCTACGAGATCGACATGCTGCGCTGCGTATTCTGCGGCTACTGTGTCGACGCCTGTCCGGAAGAGGCCATCATCATGAGCAACAACTACGACATGGCCTACTTCAATCGCGATCAGACGGTGGTCGGCAAGATGGACCTGGCCAAGCCCTACACCTTCGACGAGACGCGCCTGGGCTACCGGCCGGTCTATCCCGAAGAAGAGCGCGCCCGGACGGCCATGCGGCAGGAGGCGTTTTCGCTGGTCGAGGCGACGCGGCGCTCGTCCAGGCCGGAAAAGGCATAGCGTGACCACAACCACAGGTGTACCCAGCCCTCCCAGGCCGGTCATCGAGCCGGAAAGGCTCGACGACGTCGTCATCCGTTTTGCCGGCGACTCCGGCGACGGCATGCAGCTGACCGGCAGCCAGTTCACCACCACCTCGGCGCTGATCGGCAACGACCTGTCGACGCTGCCGGACTTCCCGGCCGAGATCCGCGCGCCGGCCGGCACGCTGCCGGGTGTTTCGGCGTTTCAGGTGCGCATCGCCGACTACGACATCCACACCCCCGGCGACGCGCCCGACGTGCTGGTGGCGATGAACCCGGCGGCGCTCAAGAAGAACCTTCCCGACCTCAAGGCCAACGGCGTCCTGATCGTCAACACCGACGAATTCAACGACCGCAACTTTGCCCGCGCCGGGTACACCAGCAATCCGCTGGATGGCGACGGCCTGGCGCGCTACCGGGTGTTCAAGGCCGAGCTGGGGACGATGACCCGGCGCGCGCTCGACGGCACCGGCCTGGACGCCAAGACGATGGACCGCTGCAAGAACTTCTTTGCCCTGGGGATGGTGTACTGGCTGTTCAGCCGGCCGCTGGACAACACCGTCGCCTGGCTGCAGCGCAGCTTCGCCAAGAAGCCGGAGATCGCCGACGCCAACATCGCGGTGCTGCGCGCCGGCTGGAACTTCTGCGACATCACCGAGCTGTTCCATCACCGCTACGAAGTGCAGCCGGCGCCGATGCCGCCGGGTCTGTACCGCAACATCCAGGGCAACACGGCGCTCGCTTTGGGCCTGATCGCCGCCAGCCGGCGCAGCGGGCTGCCGCTCTTTCTGGGCGCCTATCCGATCACCCCGGCGTCGGACGTGTTGCACGAGCTGGCCCGCCACAAGGCGTTCGGCGTCACCACCTTCCAGGCGGAGGATGAGATCGCCGCGGTCTGCGCCGCGATCGGCGCGGCGTTCGGCGGTTCGCTGGGCGTCACGGTGTCCAGCGGTCCCGGCATCGCGCTCAAGGCGGAGGCGATCAACCTGGCGCTGATGGTCGAGCTGCCGCTGCTGGTGTGCGACATCCAGCGCGGCGGACCGTCGACGGGCCTGCCCACCAAGACGGAGCAGGCCGACCTGCTGCAGGTGATGTTCGGCCGCAACAGCGAGTCGCCGGTGCCGGTGCTCGCCGCCAGCTCGCCCAAGGACTGCTTCGACACGGTGCTCGATGCGGCGCGCATCGCCGTCCGTCACATGCTGCCGGTGGTGATCCTGTCGGACGGCTATATCGCCAACGGCTCCGAACCGTGGAAGCTGCCCGACGTCGCCGGCCTGCCCGACCTGCGGGTGGAGTTTCGCACCGACCCCGCCGGCTTCACGCCGTACGTGCGCGACCCTGAAACGCTCGCCCGTCCCTGGGCGATCCCCGGCACTCCCGGCCTGGAGCACCGCGTCGGCGGCCTGGAAAAGGAAGACGTCACCGGCAACGTCTCCTACGACCCGGCCAACCACGAGCACATGGTCCACCTGCGGGCCGAAAAAGTGGCGCGCGTCGCGCGCGACATTCCGCCGGTCGCAGTGGACGGCCCGGCGACGGGGCGGCTGCTGGTGCTCGGCTGGGGGTCGACCGCGGGGTCGATCACCGGCGCCGTCAACCTTGCCCGCAAGCAGGGCCTGGACGTCAGCCGCGCCCACCTGCGCCATCTCAATCCGTTCCCTTCCAACCTGGGCGAAGTGCTGGCCGGGTTCGAGCGGGTGCTGGTGCCCGAGATGAACCTGGGCCAGCTGGCGCTGCTGCTGCGCGCCCGCTACCTGAAAGACGTCCAGACGCTCGCCAAGGTGCAGGGGCGCCCCTTCACCCGCAGCGACATCTTCGACCGCATCGTGCAGATGCTGGAGCCCGCCGCCCATGTCTCCTGAAGCCTCCGCCACCCGCCCCGCCGGGCCGCTGTCCAAGAAGGATTTCCAGACCGACCAGGAGGTGCGGTGGTGCCCCGGCTGCGGCGACTACGCGATCCTGTCGGCGGTGCAGCAGGTCTTCCCCGAGCTGGGGATCCCGCGGGAAAAGTTCGTGGTGGTGTCGGGGATCGGCTGTTCCAGCCGCTTCCCGTACTACATGAACACGTTCGGTTTCCATTCGATCCACGGCCGCGCGCCGGCGGTGGCGACCGGCTTGAAGCTGGCGCGGCCGGAGCTTGAAGTGTGGATCGCCACCGGCGACGGCGATTCGATGTCGATCGGCGGCAATCACCTCATCCACGTGCTGCGGCGCAACGTCGGGGTCAAGATCCTGATGTTCAACAACCGCATCTACGGTCTCACCAAGGGGCAGTATTCGCCCACCAGCGAACCCGGCAAGCGCACCAAGTCGACGCCGTTCGGCTCGATCGACACGCCGTTCAATCCGCTGGCCCTGGCGCTTGGCGCCGGCGCCACCTTCGTCGCCCGCAGCGTCGACATCTTCCAGCAGCATCTCAAGGAGACGCTGCGGCGGGCGGCGCAGCACAAGGGCACCGCGTTCGTCGAGATCTATCAGAACTGCAACATTTACAATGATCGCGCGTTCACCTACATCACGGATAAGGAAACTCGCGATCTGCAGACGGTACACCTGGAGCACGGCAAACCGTTGCTGTTCGGGCGCCAGCGCCAGCAGGGCCTGCGCCTGCGCGGCGCCGCGCTGGAAGCCTTCGACATCACCGCCGAGCACGGCGTCGATGAATGCCTGGTCTGGGACGAAGCCGCGGCCAGCCCGGCCCTGGCGTTTCTGGCGGCGCAGCTGCTGCCGCCGGCCCTGCCCACGGCGCTTGGCGTGCTGCGCGCCGTCGAGCGTCCGACCTATGAAACCGGCGTCATCGATCAGATCCATCGCGCCCAGGGCGATGCCGCGGCGGGACTGCCGAAGCTGGAAGACTTGCTGGCCACCGGCGACACCTGGACCGTGCACCACCCTTCGTAACGATCGTCGCGGCGCCGCCCGGCGCTTTAGATAGAAAGGGCGGCACGGCTACGGTAAATAGCGGCACCGCTATTGTGGGCGCGGGTGTGCGCAGTCGTTTTCCTGCCTGCAGTGATACCCTTCTGCAAGTTCGACGTCCGATCGATTGCCAGCGGTGGTTGCAACCACGGCGGGCCTGCGGGCCGCGGTTTTCGGCTGGATCGTTCACATTTTCAGGAGGTGCGCGGGTGGCACGACACGTACTGACCATTGCCGACCTCGGCGCCGCGGACCTGCTGCGGCTGGTCGATTATTCCTTGTCGATCGCGGCAGGGCGCAATCACCAGCAGCCGCTGGCCGGCAAGGCCGTCGGCATCTATTTTCGCAAGAGCTCGACGCGCACCCGCACCTCCTTCACCGTCGGCGCCGCCAAGCTGGGGGCGCAGGTGATCACCTACGGTCCCGCCGATTTGCAGATTTCGACCGGCGAGACGCTGCGCGACACCGGCAACGTCCTGGCCAACTACCTGGACGCCCTGGTCGTCCGCACCAACGACCCGGTGGCGGAGATGCAGGAGCTGGCCGGTCAGGGGCGGATGGCGGTGATCAACGCGATGAGCGACAACGAGCATCCGACCCAGGCCATCGCCGACCTGGTGGCGATGCGCGAAGCCTTGGGGCGCCTGTCCGGGGTGCACGTGCTGTACCTGGGCGAGGGCAACAACACGGCCGCCGCCCTGGCCCTGTCGTTTGCCAAGCTGCCCGACATGCGCCTGACCCTGGTGACGCCGCCGGGCTATGGGGTGGCGCCCGAGTTCCTGGAGGCGGCGCGCGCTTTGGCGGCGGCGGCCGGCCAGGGTTCGGCGATCGAACAGCACCACGACATGGAGCGGCTGCCGCTCGGCGTGGACGTGGTGTACACGACGCGGTGGCTGACCATGGGCGTTCCCAAGCGGGATTCCGACTGGCTGTCGATCTTCCGGCAATACACCATCACGCCCGCGGTGATGGCCAGGGTTTCCAAGGCCGACGGCAGCACGATCTTCATGCACGACCTGCCGGCCATGCGCGGCTACGAAGTGGTCGACGCAGTGCTCGACGGCGCGCAGAGCATCGCCCTGCGGCAGGCCTACCACAAGATGACCAGCGCGATGTCGGTGCTCGCCTGGGCCACCGAAGCCATCTGACCAGGGTGCGGGCCGGGGGCGCCGCGCCGCCGCCGGCGGGGCCGCCGGGGGACGGCCGAGTGATGGCGGGGGGCGGGCTCGATTAAACTCCTTGTTCTGTGTCGCAGAACGTTCTCGATCGCTGTCTGCTGCTCGACCTGGAAACCTCCTTCGATCAGCGCATCCTGAAGATCGGCGCGGTGTGGCGGGACCGCACGTTCGTCTATCCGCAGGGCGGATCGCTGGCCGAGGCGCTGGCGGAGCTGGACCGCTTCGCCGCCGGCGCGGAGCTGGTGCTGGGACACAACGTCCTGGATCACGACCTGGCGATTCTGGCGCGGCAGGCGCCCGGTCTGGCGCTGCTGCGCAAGCCGGTGGTCGACACGCTGTACCTGTCGCCGCTCGCCTTCCCGGAGAACCCCTACCACCGGCTGGTCAAGGGCTACAAGCTGGTGCGCGACACGGTGAACGATCCGGTCGCCGACGCGCGCCTGGCGGCGCGGCTGTTCGCGGATGCATGGCACAGCCTGGGCGCGGCGGCGCGCGCCGAGCCCGACCTGGCGGCGTTCTACGCCTTCTGCCTGCAGTCGTTGCCGGGCCTGTGCGGGGTGTTGACCGGCCTTGCCGGCCGGCCGCCGCTCGCGGTCGCAGAGGCGCGGGCGTTCGTGGCGCGGAGCTGTTGCGGCCAGGCGTGCGCCGCGGCGCTCGCCGAGCGGGCGGAGGGGGAGCTGGCGCATGCCGAGGCGCGGCCGGCCTGGGGGTTCGCGGTCGCCTGGCTGCGCGTCGCCGGCGGCAGGTCGGTGGTGCCGCACTGGGTTGCCGCGCGGCACCCTCACACCCTGGAGCTGCTCGACGCATTGCGGGGCCGGCCCTGCACCGGGGCGGCGTGCGCGTACTGCAGCGAGCATCACAGCCTGGAGGCGCAGCTGGCGCTCTACTTTGCGCCGTTCAGCAGCTTCCGGGAGCAGCCCGCGGCGCCCGGCGGCGGCAGCCTGCAACGCGCCGTGGCGGCGCGCTGTCTGGCCGGGGAGCCGCTGCTGGCGATGCTCCCGACCGGCAGCGGCAAGTCGCTGTGCTACCAGCTGCCGGCGCTGATCCGCCACCGCCGGCGCGGGCAGCTGACGATCGTGATCTCGCCGCTGCAGGCGCTGATGCAGGACCAGGTCGAGCGCCTGAACGACCGCACCGGCCTGGACTCTGCGGCGGCGATCAACGGCCTGCTGACGCCTCCCGAACGCGGCGCGGTGCTCGAAAAGGTGCGCCTGGGTGGGGTGGCCATCCTGTACGCCGCGCCCGAGCAGCTGCGCAACCGGTCCTTCCTGCAGGCGATCGAGCAGCGGGAGATCGCGGCCTGGGTGTTCGACGAGGCCCACTGCCTGTCCAAGTGGGGCCACGACTTTCGGCCGGACTACCTGTATGCCAGCCGCTGCATCCGCGAGCTGGCGCGGCGCCAGAAGCGTGCGCTGCCGGCGATCGCCTGCTTCACCGCCACCGCCAGGCCGGACGTGGCGAGCGAGATCCGCGAGCACTTTCGCGCCGAGCTGCACGTCGACCTGGCCGAGCTCGACAGCAACCTGCGGCGGCCCGAGCTGCGGTTTTCCGTCGAGGCGGTTGCCGCCGCGGCGAAGCTCGCCCGCGTCCACGCGCTGGCCGCCCAGGAGCTGGCGGCGGCGCCCGGCGCCGCGGTGGTGGCGTACTTTGCCACCCGCGACGGCGCCGAGCGCGCGGCCGCCTACCTTGCCGCCAGGGGCCTTGCCGCGGCGGCCTTCCACGCCGGCTTGCCGCCTCCCGACAAGCGGCGGGTCCAGCAGGCGTTCACCGCCGGCACGGTGCGCGTAGTGTGCGCCACCAACGCGTTCGGCATGGGCATCGACAAGGCAAACGTGCGGCTGGTCGTGCACGGCGACCTGCCGGGGTCGCTGGAGAGCTACCTGCAGGAGGCCGGGCGGGCCGGCCGCGACGGGCAGGCGGCGCGCTGCATTTTGCTGTTCGCCGCCGCCGACGTCGAGCGCCAGTTCCGGCTCGCCGCCGCCAGCCGCCTGAGCCTGCGCGACATCGCCCAGGTGTTGCGCGGCGTGCGGCAGCTGGCGCGCAAACAGCGCGGCGGTGGCGCCGCCGGCGAGGTGGTGGTGACCAGCGGCGAGCTGCTCGGCAGCGGCGACGTCGAAACCAGCTTTGCCGCCGGCGACCGCGACGCCGACACCAAGGTGAAAATTGCCGTGGCCTGGCTGGAGCGCGCCCAGCTGCTCGAGCGCAGTCACAACCGCACGCGCGTCTTTCAGGGGCGCCCGCGCGTCGCCAGCCTGGAGCTGGCGGCGCGGCGGATCGACCAGCAGGCGCCGGAGCTGGCGGCCGCCGAGCGGCAGGCGTGGCTGGCGATCCTCGCGGCGCTGATCGACTGCCGCCCCGACGAGGGGCTGACCGCCGACCAGCTGGTGGAGCTTCCGGCGTTGGCGGCGATGGCGGTGCCGGCGACCGCTTCGGTCGGGGGAGGGGGCGGGCGCGAAACCGCGGGCGAGGCGGTGTTGCGGATTCTCGACCGGATGGTGGCGCTCGACCTGATCGAGAGCGGCATGCAGCTGACCGCGTACCTCAAACGGCGCGGTCCGGGGGCGGCCCGGGTGAGCTTCGCGGGGTTGTGCCAGGTGGAGAGCGCGATGTTGGAGGTGTTGGCGGCGCGGCCCCCGGCGGCGACGGCCGGGGTCTGGCAGGAGGTTTCGCTGCGCTGGCTGAGCCAGATGCTGCGCGATCGCGGCCTGCGCACCCACCCCGAAACGCTGCAGCGCCTGCTGGTGTGCCTGGCGCGCGAGGGCGCCGGCGAGCCTGGCCGCGGCAGCCTGCTGGCGTTGGTCTGGCGCTCGCGCGACCAGTGCGGTTTGCGGTTGCCGGCGGGAAGCTGGCAGGGCCTGATCGAGGTCGCGGCGCGGCGCCGCGCCGCCGCCGGGTGCGTGCTGGGCGCGCTGCTGGCGATGACGCCGGTGGAGGGGCCGGCGGCGGCGACCGTGCAGGTGGCGTTTGCCGTCGCCGACCTGGTGGCGGCGCTGGGCGCCGACCCCGAAGTGGGCGCGGGCCTGGGAGAGCCGGCGGCGCTGGCGGAGCGGGCGCTGCTGCGGTTGCACGACCTGGAGGTGATCCAGCTGCAGCAGGGGCTGGCGGTGTTCCGCCAGGCGATGACCCTGCGGCTGCTGCCGCGCGGGCCCGCGGCGCGGTACAGCCGGGCCGACTACGAGCCGCTGCGCGCCCACTATCGCCAGCGCACCTTGCAGATCCACGTCATGGCGCGCTACGCCGAACTGGGACTGGAAGGCATCGACGGCGCGCTCGATTTCGTGGACGCGTACTTTTCCCTCCAGGGCGCGGTCTTCACGCGCCGCCACTTTCCCGGCGAAGCGGTGATGCTGGCGCGCGCCACCGGGCGGGAGTCCTATCGCCGCATCGTCGAGGACCTGGGCAACGCGGCGCAGACCGCCCTGGTGACGGCGCGCGCCGAGGCCAGCCTGCTGGTCCTGGCCGGGCCCGGTTCCGGCAAGACGCGGGCGGTGGTCCACCGCTGCGCCTACCTGTTGCGGGTGGAGCGGGTGCCGGCGAGCGCGATCCTTGTGGTGTGCTTCAATCGCAGCGCGGCGCGCGAGGTGTCGCGGCGCCTGCGCCAGCTGGTGGGCGACGATGCGCGCGGCGTGCTGGTGCAGACCTATCACGGCCTGGCGCTGCGGCTGACCGGCACCTCGCTCGCCGCCGCGGCCCAGGCGGGGGCCGGAGAGCCGGACTTCGCGCGCTTGATCGACGAGGCCAACGAGCTGCTGCGCCAGGGCGCGGCGCCGGTCGGGGCAGGCGCGGAGGCGGACGCCGAGGCGGCGGCGGTGCCGGCAGGCGGCGACGGGGTGATGCCGGCAGGGCCGGTGGCAGCCGGATCGGTGCCGGTGGCGCCGGAGCCGCTGGAGGCCGCGCCGGAGGGGCCGGCGGGTCTGCTGCGCGATCGCATCCTGGCGGGTTTCAGCCACATCCTGGTCGACGAGTACCAGGACATCAACGAGGCGCAGTACGAGCTGATCGGGCATCTTGCCGGCCGGCGCGAGAACGACGCCGAGCGCCGCCTGCCGATCCTGGCGGTGGGCGACGACGACCAGACGATCTACGGCTGGAACGGCGCCAGCATCGAGTTTCTGCGCCGCTTCCGCCAGGATCATCCCGACGCGGCGGCGCACTTCCTGGTCGAGAACTTCCGCTCCACCGCCCACATCGTCGCCTGCGCCGACCATCTCATCCGGCACAACCGCCACCGCCTGAAGCAGGGGCAGGCGGCGCGTGTCGACAGCGCGCGGGCCGGGCAGCCGGCGGGCGGCAGCTGGGCGGCGGAGCACGACCCGGCGGGCGGCGGCCGCGTCCGCCTGCTGCGCGTGGCCGGCGCCGGGGCGCAGGCGGCGGTTGTGGTCGAGCACCTGCGCGCGCTGCGGCGGTTCGACCCCCAGGTGCAGTGGCGCCAGTGCGCCGTGCTCGCCCGCACCCGGCGCGAGCTCGAACCGATCCGCGCGCTGTGCGAAAGCGCCGGCCTGCCGGTCGTCTGGGCGGCGGACCGCGACAAGCTGCCGCCGCTCCACCGCGTGCGCGAGATCGCCAGCCTGCTGGGCGCGCTGGAAGCGCGGCGCGGCGAGCTGGTGCGCGCGTCGTGGCTGCTCGACCTGGCGGCGGCCGGTGCGGCGCAGGACGTGGGCTCCGTCAATCCGTGGCGGGCGACGTTGGGCGAGATCCTGCGCGAATGGCAGGACGAGACCGCCGACGCGGAGGTCCCCGCGAGCGCGGCCAGCGAGTTCCTGTTCGATGCCCTGGCCGAACGGCGGCGGGAGCCGGTGCGCGGCCAGGGCATCTACCTCGGCACCGTGCACAGCGCCAAGGGGCTTGAGTTTGCGCACGTCGTGTTGGCGGACGGCGGCTGGGCGCCGGCTTCCCAGTTCGGCTCCGGCTCCGACTCCGACTCCGATGGCGACGCCGACGCGGTGGAGGCGGAGCGGCGCCTGTACTACGTCGGCATGACGCGCGCCTGCCACACCCTGGCGTTGCTGGCGCGGCGCGACCAGGACAACCCGCACGTGCGGCTGATCGAAGCGGATGCTGCGGCGGCCGGCAGCGCCATGGCAGCCGCCCTGGCGGTGAGCGAGCCGGCGGTCGTCGAGCCGCCGGAAGAGCTGCTGGAACGCCGTTTCGTGCTCCTGGGCCTGGGCGAGCTGTTTCTCGATTTCGCCGGCCGCCGGCTGCCCGGCGATCCGACCCACGCGGCGCTCGACCGGCTGCGGCCGGACGACCTGCTGACCGCGCGCCTCAGCGCGGGATGGGTGGAGCTGCTCGATGCGGCCGGCATCGCGGTAGCATCGCTGTCGCTGCTCGGCCGCCAGGCCGTGGATCGCGCGGTGGCCTTTGAACCCTGCAGGGTCGTCGCGCTGGTCGAGCGGCGCGCCGCCGACTCGCAGGCTGAGTACCGGGCAAAGCTGCGTTGCGAGCGCTGGTGGGTACCGGTGGTGGAGGCGCGCTTTCGCGCCGCCGCAAGGCCGCAGGCAGAAAGGTGCGACTAGCAGAAATGACCGCCGCCCCGTTTCACATCGCCAGCGACCGCCTGCTGATCCGGCCGTGGCAAGCCACGGACCAGGCCGGTTTCCGGCAGATGGTGAGCGACCCCGAAATGATGCGCTACATCAGCAACGGTCTGCCCTGGAGCGACGAACGCATCGCCGAGTTCCAGGTCCGCCAGGGCCGCCAGCTGGAGTCCCACCGCTGCTGCATGGGCGCCCTGGAAGAGCGCTCGACCGGGCGCCTGGTCGGCGTCTGCGGGCTGCAGCCGCTGGGCACCACCTCCGACACCGAAATCGGCTGGTGGGTCGTCCGCGATCGCTGGGGAGAAGGCCTGGCAACCGAAGCCGCCGGCGCCGCCCTGCGGTACGCCTGGGACGCCCTGGCCCTGCACCGCGTGGTCGCCATCGCCTTGCCGCAAAACCTCGCCTCGACCCGCATCATGGAAAAGCTGGGCATGCGCTGCGAGCGCCACACCACCACCCAGGACCTGGGCAAACCCGGCCCCCCCGTCGAAGTCGTGCTGTACGCCATCGAACGCGCCGCGCCCTAGCGCCGCGATCTGGCGCCGCGGCCGCCAGGGCGCGGCCGGCGTCATCTATCCGGGATGGTGGGTGGAGGGGCTTGGCGCCGGGGGTGCGGTGGGTGGGTCGCAGGGGCAGTGCTGGTCGCGGCGGCGCTCGAGGTCGGCGATGACGGCGCGTTTGAAGCCGGTGGTGCCGGATTGGGCTGGCAGCTGGGCGCGGTAGGTGGCGATGTCGACCAGCTGCAGGCGCATGCGGATGGTTTTCCAGAGGCGCGGGAAGCGTTCGCCGGGGACCTGGACGTGGTGCAGGCCGCCGCTGTAGGCCAGCAGCATGCGGCCGCTGCCGACGGATTCCAGGATGTCGGCGATGCCGCCGCGCACGGTCATGGGCTGGCCGGCGGAGTCCAGGCCGTTGGCGCGCTTCATGCGGCCTTCGGGAAGGAGGGCCAGCATGGCGTCGGGATCGACGTGGGCCAGCACCTTGTCCCAGCTGTCGTCGCGCTCGCGGGTGATCGAGATGACGCGGTGGGCGATGAGCTTGTAGAACTGGCCGACCAGCGGCCGGCCGGTGGTCTTTTGCGCGATCGGCACCACGCCGTGGCGGGCGATGCGCCACAGGAACGAGAAGGGCACGCCGCCGGCGAAGAGCGGTTCGTAGAGGCTGGTGTGGTTGAGCACCGCCAGCAGGCGGACGTGGCGCCAGGGGTGGGGGCCGGGAGCGCCGATCCAGCTCATCTCGATGCGGTAGAAGGTGCGGGCGAACAGCTTGACCAGCACCAGCAGCAGGAAAACCAGGACCGAGCGCACAGGTGGGAGCCGCGCTTCAACCCCGCGGCAGGCCCGGCGTCAGGCCGCGGGCGCGCCGGATGTCGCGCACGATCTTCAGGTGATGGTGGCTGTGAATCCCCAGGAACCGCAGCCACTGCGGCCCGTCCAGGCTGCCGAAGCGCGGGTGCGCCAGGCGCAGGCGGCCCTGCCGCGGCCGCGCCAGCTCCGCCAGCCGCAGCCCCAGGGCGTCGATCCGCCGGTCCACCTCGATCAGCTGCGCCGCGGCGGCACTGGCCGCCGCCACCGCCTCCTCGCTCGGCAGCGCCGCGGCGGGCGCCTTGGCGACGCCGCGCGGCATGAAGCCGGTGAGCAGCACCGCGCGCCCCAGGGCGTTGATCCCCTGGACCGCGGTCAGCTCGGCGGGGTCCAGGATGCGGTGCAGCATCGCCAGCACCGACCGCTCCACCCGCAGGAGATGCTCCAGCTGCTGGGCCACGCTCCAGCCCGACACCGCTTCCGCCCGCGCCGTCAGCTGGCGGTCGCCGCCCCGCAGGAGGGCCCCGACGACCGCGCTCTGCTGCCGCACCCGGGCAAAATCCCGTTTGACCGCGCCAGGCGCCGGCATTGCGTGTCTCTCCAGTGCCGCGCGCTCCGACACTTCGGCCATCGCACCTCCACCACGCGTTGGTTGCGTCCTGGATCGTATACCGGAAGGCTCGCCTCTGCGTCGGGCCGGGGCTGGATCCGCTGGATGCGCAGCGCCGCCCGGCGTGGCCCCTGGCGCGCGGAGACTGCAGGTTTTTCGGCAATACCGCTGTTGCGCGCGCTCTTTTGTGTGGCAAGCTCAACAAGGAGAGAGGTTTAGTGGCAATGGCGGGACCGCGGGGGGGCTTTTTGGCACCGTCTTCGCAGCCTGTACCAGGGCGGGAGATACCGGCCAGGTGGCCGGTGAGGGGGCTGTGGGTAGTTTGGGTGGTGGGAAGGGGTCCCGAAGGTGGCGGGTGGTGGTAAAATGACAACTTCCGGTAGGTGATGTAGAGAGAGCCGGGCCAAACGACTGCTATGACAGCCACGCCGATCTCACCTCGTTCTTCGATACCCGCGATCACGGCAATTGTCACGACTTTCAACGAAGAAGCGAATATCGCTGCTTGTTTGGAGTCGCTGCAATGGTGTGACCAGATCCTGGTGGTCGATTCGTTCTCGACCGACCGGACGGCGGACATCGCCCAGAGTTACCCCAAGGTGCGTTTCGAGAAGCGCACCTACTATGGCTCGGCGTCGCAAAAGAACTGGGCGATGGATCAGGTGGACAGCGAATGGATCCTGATCTTCGACGCGGACGAGCGATGTACGCCGGCGTTGCAGGCTGAGATCATCGCCCTGCTGGCCACCAATCCCTCCGAGGACGCCTACACGGTCAAGCGGCGGGTGCACTTCCTGGACAAGGTGATCCGCTTCTCCGGCTGGCAGCACGATCGGGTGGTGCGGCTGGTGCGGCGCGGCTGCGCACGCTACCCCAACCGGCGCGTGCACGCGGACATGATCACGCGCGGCCCGGCGCCGGTGCTGCAAAGCCCCATGGAGCACTACATGGCCGATACGCTGGACGAATACATCCGGCGGATCGAGAAGTACAGCTTCTGGGGCGCTTCGCAGCAGTGGAAAGAAGGCAAGCAGGCGGGCTTCAACGAGGTGTTCGGCCGCACGGTGTGGCGGTTCCTGCGCACCTACATCTTCCAGCTCGGCTTCCTGGACGGGATGCATGGGCTGGTGTTCTGCATGCTGCAATCGTACGGCGCCTATCGCAAGTGGTCGCTGCTCTGGGGCTGGCACGCCAATGCCAGGCGCGGCCACATGCCGGCGCTGCCCATCTTCGACGAAGACGAAACGACCTGGCGCGGCCTCGAAGAGCCGCCGGCGCTGCGCTATGAGGCGCGCGAGGCCCGCGGATCGCTGCCGCAGATCACCCCGCGGGCGGCGCCGCCGCGCGCCAGCCAACCGCGGGCCGGCCAGGCGCGGTCGCCGCAGGCGCTGCCGTCGCAGCCCCTGGCGGCGCAACCGCTGTCGCCGGCCCAGCCGTCGCGGGCACAACAGCCGATCACGCGGCGGTAGGGGCCCGCCCACGCCGCGAATCAGAATGTCGAGAGCGAGCGCCCGGCGTCGCTGCAGCGAAGCCGCATCCGTCTACCTGCTGCTGATGCTGTCGGTTTTGCTGGCGCCGCTGTCGCCGGCCGCCGCGGCCGGCGCGGCGCGGGCGCGCGCCGGCGCCTCTGGCAACGCGGGGAGCGGCGGGCCGCTGTCGGCGGCGGAGATGAGCCAGGCGGCGCAGCGGCTGGCGGATCTGGGCTATTGGGGCGGCGCGGTCGGCGGCCGCTGGGACGCCAGCTGGCGGCAGGCGCTGGTCGCCTTCCAGAAGATGGAGTGGCGCAAGCCCACCGGCGTGCTGACGCGCGCCGAATGGAACGCGATCCAGCAGGCGCAGACGCCGGTGCCGCGCGAATCGGGGCCGGCCCACATCGAGGTGGACCTGGCTCGCCAGGTGTTCTGCATGGTGGACGATGCCGGCGCCGCGTCGCACATCCTGCCGGTGTCCTCCGGATCGGGCCGGCCGTTCCGCGCTCCCGCCGGTTGGCAGGCGACGGCGGACACGCCGTGTGGCCACTTCACGGTGTTCTCGCGCAGCTCCGGCTGGCACAAGAGCCCGCTGGGCATGATGTACAACCCGCTCTACCTGGTGGGCGGCATCGCCATCCACGGCAGCGAGGACGTGCCCGCCAAGCCGGTGAGCCACGGCTGCATCCGCATCCCGATGTACGCCTCGCGGCTGCTGCCGCGGCTGGTGGCGCGTGAGATGCCGGTGCTGGTCTACGGCTGCAAGGACGAAGCGCCGGCGCCCGCCCCCGCCGTGACGGCTCCCGGCGCCACCGCGGGCGCCGCGTCCGCGCCGCACCCCTGACGCATCCCTGACCGGCCGCCGTCGCCCACCATGAGGATCGTCCACACCAGCGACTGGCACGTCGGCCGGCGATGGAAGGGGCTGCAGCGCATGGACGAGCTGGAGGCGGTGCTCGAACAGCTGGCGTCCTACGTCGAGAAGGAATCGATCGACCTGGTGCTGCACACCGGGGACGTGTTCGAAAGCCGCAACCCGCCGGCGGACGCGGAGCAGCTGGTGAACCGGTTCCTGGTGCGCATGGGGCGGGCCGGGGCGCGGATGCTGATCATCGCCGGCAACCACGATGACGCGGCGCGGCTGGACGCGCGGTCGCTGCTCACCGAGCTGGTCAACGTCCAGATCGTCGGCCGCCCGCGCTCCGCCGCGCGCGGGGGGAGCCGGATCGTGGAGACGCGCGGCGGCGAAAAGGCGGTGGTGGCGATGCTGCCGTTCGCCTCCCCCGGCGTCTGGGTGTCGGCGCTGGACATCGCCGGCGAAGAGGAGAGCGCGCGGCGAAAATATGCGCACATGTTCGAGCTGGCCGTGCGCGACCTGTGCGGCGCCTTCCGGCGGGACGCGGTCAACCTGCTGATGGCGCATACCCACCTGGAAGGGTCGCTGTTCGGCGAATCGGAGCGCCGCGTGCACATCGCCGAGGATTGGGCCGCCTCGCCGCAGGCGCTGCCGTCGGCCGCCAGCTACGTGGCGCTGGGCCACCTGCACAAGCCGCAGAAGGTCGACGTGCGGGTGCCCGCCTACTATGCAGGGTCGCTGATCCAGCTGGATTTCGGCGAAGCCGGGGAGCAGAAGACGTTCAATGTCGTCACCGCGTCGCCCGGCAAGCGCGGCAAGGTGGAGCAGGTGCCTTACGAGGGAGGGCTGCCGCTGGTCGACCTGCGGGCCACGCTGGCCGAGCTCGAGACCAGCGCGGACCAGTACCGCAAGGGCTGGCTGCGCGTCACGGTGCCGCTGACGGCAAAGGATCCCGATCTCAACCGCAAGGTCCGCGAGCTGCTGCCCAACGCGCTGGTCGTGCGCGCCGAGCTGCCCGAGCCCGAAGAACCGTCCGAAAGCCCGCTGGAGAGCGGCCTGCCGCCGGTGGGGAACTACGCCGCCTACCACTACCGGGAGCACGCGCAGGCGGCGGAGCTGGCGGTCCTGGACACGTTTCAGGACCTGTACGACCGGGCCTTCGAGGAGGACTGAGCGTTGCGGCCCGTCCACCTCGCCGTCGAAGGCCTGGCCTGCTTCAGGGACAAGCAGGAGATCGACTTCCGCCTGCTGGAGCTGTTCGCCATTTCGGGGCCGACGGGGGCGGGCAAGTCGACGCTGCTCGACGCGATCATCTTTGCGCTGTACGGCGAGATCCCGCGGGTCAACCTGCAAAGCCGCACGGAGATGATCTCGGCGTCGCGGGACCGGGTCACCGTGGTGCTGGATTTCGACGCCGGCCCCGGCCGCTATCGCATCACGCGCACGCTGCGGCGCAACGGCGTGCAGATGGTGCGCCTGGAGGAGCGGGACGCGAGCGGGTCCTTTCAGAGCCTGGCGGACCAGGTGCGCACCGCGGCCGAGCGCGTGGTGCAGATCCTGGGGCTCGAAGCCGCCGCCTTCATGCAAGCCGTGGTGCTGCCGCAGGGCGAGTTCGCCCGCTTCCTCAAGGCGCAGCCGCGGGACCGGCGCGGCATGCTGCGCACGTTGCTGCGGCTCGACGTCTACGAGCGGATGCGGGAGCGGGCGCAGCGGCTGTCGATCGCCAAGCGCGGCACCGTCGAATCGCTGCGCAAGGTTTTGACGGACGAATACGCGGGAATCGAGGAGGCCGCCGTGGCCGCGCTCGAGGCGGAACACGCCCTGGTCCTGGTGTCGCTGGAGGCGTCGCGGGAGCGGCGGGACGATACTCAGATGGCGCTCGCCCGCGTGCAGGCCCTGCACGCCAGGACCCAGGAGCTGCGCCAGGTCGAGAAACGGCGCGCCGCCTTGCAGAAGCAGGCGGAACAGGTGCTGCAGGAGCAGGCGCGGCTGGACGCGGCGATCCGGGCGGCGCCGCTGCTGCCGTTGCTGAACGAAGCGGCGCGCGCCTTCGGCGCCGCCCGGACGGCGGCCCAGGCGGCGGAACAGGCGCAGGCCCGCAACGCCCTCGCGCAGCAGGACTGGCAGACCAAGGCCGGCGCGCTCCAGGCGGCGGAGAGCGCCGCCCGGACGATCAAGAAGCTGCGGACCCAGGTGGCGCGGTTGCACCAGGTGGTCGGGCGGCTGCCCGAGCGCCAGCAGCTGCTGGGAGCGATCGAGCGGCAGACGCAGGGTCTGGCGGACCTGGCCGGCGAACGGTCGGCGCTCCAGGCGACGGTCGCGGCGGCGCTGGCGGCGCAGGCGCAGCAGCAGGCGGCGGTCGACGCGGCGCGGCGTGCCGCCATGGCCTCCGGCTACGACCCGGAGCTGGACGAGCTGTTGCAGGGCGAGCGCGACCGCGCCGTCGAGCTGGGCTCCGGCCGCAGGATCGCGGCGGAGCGCACGGCGGAGCTGGCGGGCAAGCGCAAGGAGGCGGCGGCGCACGAAAAGGAGGTCGGCCTGCTGACCCGGCGGACCGAGTCGGCCAGGAGGAGCGCGGAGCAGGCGCGGCGCGCCCTCGATGGGGCCGAGGAGGCGCTGCAGCGCGCGCTCAGCCTGGACGCGGCGCATCGGCTGCGCGCGCAGCTCGCGCCCGGCGAGCCTTGTCCGGTGTGCGAGCAGGTGGTGGACACGCCGCCGGCGATCCATGCGGCGCCCGCGGTCGAGGCGGCCAGGGAGGCGTTGCAGGGCGTACGGGAGAAGTTTGCGGAGGCCGAGGCGCTGGCGCGGCAGGTCGAGGCGGCGCTGGCGGGGGACCAGGCGAAGCTGCTCGCCGCTCAGCAGGGCGTCGCCGAGCTGGCGGCGCGCTGCGCCCAACTCCAAGCTGGCGTCGCGGCCGGCGAAGCGGCGATCGTGCAGGCGCTTGGGGGGCGCGCTCCGCAAGGTGGCGGCGCGATCGAGGTCTGGATCGAAAAGCAGATCGCGGCGCTGCTCAAGAGCCGCAAGGCGAACGCCGAAGCGCAGGCGCAGCAGGCCGCGGCCGAACGGGCGCTGGAGACGGCCAGGGCCGCGGAGGCCGGGGCGCGGGAGCGGCTGGGCGAGAAGGAAACGTCGCTGCAACGCCTGGAGGAGGAGCGCGGCGCGAGCCAGGAGCGGCTGGCGGCGCTGCAGGCCGAGATCCGCGCCGTCACCAAGGCTGCCGACCCGGCTGCCGAGGCCGCGGCGCTGGAAGAGCAGATCCACCGGATCGAAGGCGGCCTGAAGGTCGCGTCCGACGAAGCGGCGAGCGCCCAGAACCGGCTGGCGGCAGCTACGGAGGCGCAACGGCTGACCGCCGAAGCCGCCCTGGAGGCGCTGGAGGCCGCCCTGCGCCGGACGGAGAGCCGCGACGCGGAGATCGCGCGCGCCGGTTTTGAAGACGAAGCCGCGGTGCGCAAGACCCTGCTCGACCCGGCTATCGCCGACCGCATCCGGGAGCAGGTGCAGCGGCACCTCCAGGAAAGCCATGCCGTCGATGAGCGTCTGGCCGCGCTGGGCGCCGAGCTGGGGGACGAGCGGGTGTCCGACCAGCAGCTGGCGACGGCCGAAAGGGTCGCGGCGGACGTCACCGTCAAGGTGGAAGCCGCGCTCGGCCGGGCAAAGCAGCTCGAAGAGCAGGTCGCCCGCATGAAGGAGCGGCTGGAAAGGCTGCAGGGGCTGCGCGAGAAGCTCGGCGTCGAGGTGGCGGCGCTGCGCGTGCACGAGCTGCTGGCCGGCGACCTGCGCAGCGACCGGTTCCAGGCGTACCTGCTGCACGAGGTGTTCACCGAGCTGGTGCGGGGCGCCTCGGAGCGGCTGCTGCGGTTGACCGGCGAGCGCTACTCGCTGCGCTTCGCCGACGAGGAGATCCGCGTCGTCGACCACGACAACGCCGACGAGATGCGGATCAGCGACACGCTCAGCGGCGGCGAAACGTTTCTCACCTCGCTGGCCCTGGCCCTGGAGCTCAGCGACCAGGTGCAGCGCGCCGTCGGCGCGGTGAACCTCGACAGCCTGTTCATCGACGAGGGCTTTGGCACGCTCGACCCCGACACCCTGGCGCTGGTTTCCGAAACCCTGCAGACCCTGCAGGTCGGCGGCCGGATGGTCGGCGTCATCACCCACATCCCGGAGCTGCGCGACGAGTTCGCCCAGCAGGTGATGGTGATCAAGCACCAGGGCTTTTCGACCGTCGAGCTGCGCGGCCTGCCCGAGCGGCGCCAGTCCTAGAGGAGCCAGTCCGAGCGGCGCTGGTCCGAGCGGCGCCGGTCCGAGCGGCGCCGGCGGGCGGGACGCTAGCCCCGGAGCGCGAGGGCCAGGATGGCGGGCAGCCGGGCGGGGGAGGGCGCGGCTTCGAAGCGGGCCAGGCGGGGCATCAGGCGGGCGGCGGTGCGGTGGCTGGCAAACCAGGCGGGCTTGGGACGGGCGTGAAACGGGGCGCGCACCACGGTCTTTTCGACGCGCGAAAACATCAGCGTGTTGTGGACGACGCCGGTTCCCGACTGGATGTCCTGCGCGGTGTGGCCGGGGAAGGCGCCCCACGGCGTGACGCCCAGCCCATAGCCGATGGCGGCCCAGTGGTTGAGCGAGATGGTGCCGTAGCGCAGCGCGGCGATGCCGCGTTCCACGGCGGCCGCCACGTCGGGGTCGGCCAGCGCGGCGGGGGAGACCAGGAGCGTGACGTTGAGCGTGCCCCAGAGCGAGTCGTTGGCGAAGGCGACGGCGCGCTCGACGAACTGCGGCACGCTGTCGGCGGCGAGCGCCGTGGCGGCGAACAGCCCGCAGAACGCTTCGGTGGTAAAGCAGATGTCGCCGCGCGCCGCCGGATCGACGCCGGCGATCAGCGTCCACGGCAGCACCGGGGCGCCGGCGGCGGCGCCGCCTGGACGATCGTCGCCGGCGCCGTCGCTGGCGACGCCGGCAGCGCTGGCAACGCCGCCGGTCGGGGCCGCGGGTTGCTGGGCGCGGCCCAGGCGCTCGGCTTCGGGATGGGCGGCGACGAACGCGCGGTAGCGATCGGCGGCGCCCGGATAGTAGGCGCGCCGCTCCGGCAGGCGGGCCAGCTGGCCGCGCAGGGCGGCGAGCAGGCGGTCGCGATCGGGTGAGGCGGCGTGCTGGACGATGACGCGCGTCGCGTTGCAGTTGAAACCGGCGTTGTTGGTCAAGCTGCTGGCCAGGCTCTCGGCGTGGTAGGCGACGGCGGCGTCGCTCCAGCGTCCCGGCTGGCCGCCGCGCCGCGGCGGGTCGGGTATGACGATGACCGGGCTGACGTTGCCCAGCTCGGAGGAGATCGGCTTGCTGAGCCGCGGCGTGTTGCTCGCCTTGCGGGCGCGCCCCTGGTCGCCGGGGCCGAAGACGATCGCTTCGTAGGTCTTGTCCGAGCCGGTGATGTGGATCTCGTCGATGCCGGGGTGGGCGCACAGGTAGGCGCCTTCGTCGGCGCCCCCGTAGACCAGCCGGAAATAGCCTTCGGCGGCGAGCGCGCGGAAGCCCTCCGCGAGCAGCGGCCCCAGGTAGTCGTTGACCGGGTGAGCTTTGTACAGCACCACGCGGTTGTCGACGAACAGCTTGTACAGCGCGTCCAGCGGACCGATCGAAGAGACGTTGCCGGCGCCCAGCACGAGCGCCACGCCGCCGCCGTCGTCCGCGCGCCGGTAGGCGACCGCCTGGGTCGCGGCCAGGCCCTGTGGGCTGACGCCGGGCTGCATCCACGCCTCGGCCGTGACGCCGCCGTAGAAGATCCGGTCGTAGACGTCCTGCGGGAAGATGCGCGCCGTCACCCGCCCGTCGGCGCGCTGGCGCACCGGCCCCGGAATCCGCGGCGTGCCCCCCGCCGCGATGTCCGCCAGCGAACCGGCCAGCAGCCGCAGGTTGCGCAGCACGAAGTAAGGCCCGGTGAGCATCGTTTCGCCGCTGTCGGGCAGCCCCGCGGCAGCGCTCCCCGCCGCCGCCCAGCGCTCCGCCACCGCCAGAAAATCGCCCCGCAACCGCTCCAGCAGGTCGCGCCGCGCCGCCGCCGAAACCCCCACCCAAGCCGCCTTGCGCGCCTGCAATTCAGCCACGGCCCCATCCATCGCCGCCCGCGGCGTCGGCGGCACGGCGCCCTGGGCATCGCCATGCACCGGCGTGCCGGACGCAGCGGTGGCTGCGCCGTCACCAGGCGGCGGTTGCGGCGTGGAACGGTCTGGCATGCCGTCTTCCATAGCGGTTTCTATCCGAGGCAGGCGAACGTGCGATCACCATACCATGAGGGCCTTGCCCCAAAAGGACCAAGGATCGAAATGGAGCGGAAGGAAAGGTCAGGCAAGCCAGCCGGCCCCCTTCGCTGAGAGGACCGGCCGCCAAGCCGGGGGTTCAGCAGAGGCAGCTGCCGTGGCCGCAGAGCGTGCCGTCGCAGTTCGAGCAGGTCCCGACCGTGGTACAGCCGCCCACCTGGGAGATGCCGCCGGCGGCCTTGGAGATGAGGTCCGCCTCCAGGTTGCGCAGGGTTTCGCGATGCAGCCGTAGTCTTTTCTTCATGGTTCACGCCTTCCCGCCGCCTGACGCGGCATCGGCCTTCGTTTGCCCAGGTCAACCGCATGCCGACATCCTTCTGAGGGGACGCCAGCCCACCTTGCAACCCTTGTTTAGCGAGTGTAAGTGAACCGCGTGAAGCTGAACATAGCAAGGTGCGGTATGTCCGGGCCGAGGGTGGCGGCGGCAAGGAATCGGGGTCAGGCGCCGGTGAGGGCGGGGAGTGGTCGGTTTGCATCCTCAAAGAGCAATGGAGTCATAAGGTTGTGGTTCGTTGACGGGCGATCGTATGGTAGCGAAAACAAAGCAGCGCCATCCGGATGAGAACCGTGCGGTGGGCGCAAGGAGGGCAATCATGGGTTGGCGCCGTGGGCTTCGATCCTTCGAAGCCGCCGTTCACAGAGCGGAAAGAAACTCCCAACGTCGCGCAAGGCAACATCAGCAGCATGTGCGGGCCGTCGCGAAGGTCCAGGCACATGCGCGTGCTGTAGGCGCAGTGCAAGATTTCAATGCACGCATTGCTCATCTAACCTCCCTCCACAAATCGAGTGCTGCAGAAATCGATTGGAATGGGCGCGCACGAGCCGCGGCGCCAGTTGCTGCGGAGCGGTTGGACTCGCGAACCGATGCCGCGCGGCACAAATTGGAAAGCTATGCGCCTTGGCGTCTGGCGGTGCTTCTCGGGCTGGCGGCACGGCGCCGGGCAAGACTGGAACAGGAGGTTGCGGCGGCGGAGAAAGCGGATGAACAGGCCTACGTCGAGTCGACTCAGCGTTTTGAGGCGGCGCTACAGGAGCACGGTGTGCAAAAGGCGATGGCTGAACGTCTGTTGCGAGGCGACGGTCAGGCCATGATTGAAGTTTTTCGCTCGCTGCAACCGTTTGCGGCAATTTCCGATCTGGCCGCGAAGTTCACCGTTTCCGCCACTGGCGGGCGCAACATGTCGGCGGATATCAAAGTTCTTGGGCAAGAGATCGTTCCGAGGCAGGCCGTTACCATGCTGAAGACTGGCAATGTCAGCGTGCGGGAAATGTCGAAGACTTCTTATCAGAACGTGTACCGCGATTATGTCTGTGGCCTGGTGTTGCGAGTTGCGAGGGAGCTGTTCGCGATCCTGCCGCTGGATTCCGTGCTGGTCACCGCGGTGGAGGCGCTGCTCAACAAACAGACCGGGAACCTTGAGGATCAAGCGATCGTTTCGGTTTTTATCCCGCGCCAATCGTGGGTGAAGCTCAATCTGGCGGCAGTCGATCCGTTCGAATGTTTGAGAAATTTCACCCACACGGTCGACTTTCGCTCCAACGCAGGTTTCAGTCCGGTACAGCGGGTGAAGTTGCAGCTGCCGAGTGGGAAATAGGCGGCTCTGGGTCAGGCGCCGGTGAGGGCGGCGGGTGGGTCGGCTTCGAGGGTGGCGGCGGCGCCGTGGCGGGCGGCGGCGATGGCGGCGGTGACCAGGGCGCAGAGCAGGGCGGTGCTGGCGATGCCGGCCAGGGTGAGCCAGGCGCCGGTGTCGGCGGGGGTGGCCAGGGCGGCGAGCGGGGTCAGCAGGTCGAAGGGGTGGGCGGGGTGGCCGGGGGTGGCGCGCATGGCTTTGAGGGCGGCGAGCAGGGCGGCGAGCAGGGCGGCTCCGGCGCCGCCGACGAGGGCGCCGGCGGCGGCACGGGCGGCCAGGGCGCGTGGGGGCAGGGGCTGGTCGCGGTGGGGGGCCAGCTCGACCTCGAAGGCGGGCTCGCGGGATCCCCAGGGGGCGAAGCGGGTCAGCAGCAGGATGCCTGGCAGGCCGGCGGCGATGGCGAACCAGAAGAAGCGGGTCCAGCCGACGGCGTCGACGATGAAGCCGCAGAGGGGGCCGGCGAGCAGGCGGGTGACGCCGAACAGGCTGGAGAAGAAGGCGTATTGGGTGGCCGAGAAGCGCTTCTGCGTCATGCGCAGGAGGAGCACCGAGAGGGCGCCCATGCCCAGGCCGGCAGACAGGGTTTCGAAGCCGATGGCGCCGTAGAGGAGCGGCCGGTTGACGCCGCCGGCCATGGAGAGAAAGACGTAGCCCAGGTTGGAGAAGGCTTGCAGGAAGCCGAAGATCCACAGCGCGCGGCCGAGGCCGAGCGGGGTGGTGGCGGCGCCGCCCAGGAAGATCCCGGTCAGGGTGCAGGCCAGGCCGATGGTGGACAGGGCGAAGCCGCGGTCGAAGTCGCTGTAGCCCTGCTCGACCAGGAACGGCCGCTGGAGCGACTGCGCCAGGTTGTCGGAGAGCTTGTAGAGCAGCACGAAGACCAGGATGCCGAGCGCCCGGCGGCGGGCGAGGAAGCCGACGAACGGCAGCCAGACGGCTTCGCGCAGGGTGCGCGGCGCCGGCGGCAGAGCGGCGGGCTCGGGCGCTTTCCAGGCGACCAGGAGCATCGGCAGGTAGAGCAGGGCGAGGAAGGCGTTGACGGCCGGCCAGCCGAACCTGCCGGCAAGGGTGATGGCGAGCCCGCCGGCGGCGAGCATGGCGGCGCGATAGACGGCGGCGCGCGCTCCCACCGCCACCGCCTGCTCTTCCGGCTCCAGGACGTCGACGGCGTAGGCGTCGATGGCGATGTCCTGGCTGGCGGAGGCGAAGGCGATGGCGAGCGCCAGGGCGGCGACGACCCAGGGGGTGTCGGGATGGTTGCCGACGCCGGCGAGCGCCAGGGTGAGCAGCAGCAGCAGCACCTGCGCCAGCGCCGCCCAGCCGCGGCGGCGGCCGAGCCAGGGCAGCTGGTAGCGGTCCATCAGCGGCGACCAGAGGAACTTGAACGTCCACGGCGCCTGCGCCAGGGTGATGAGGCCGACGACGCGGATGTCGACGCCGTTCTTGCGCATCCAGTCGGGGATGGCGATCCACACCAGGCCCAGGGGGAGGCCGGAGGAGAACGAGAGCAGCACGACCGACGCCGTGCGCCAGGAGCGCATGGCCAGGGCCAGGCTGGCAAAGGTGCCCGGCCGGCGGGCGGCCGCCGGGGGCGGCGCGGGAGTGCCGGCGGGGCGGCGGTCGGCGGGCGGCGCGGGATCGGGCACGGTGCGGTCGGCAGGCGCAGCTTACCGCGAAGCAGGCGGTCGCGCGCCGCAGCTGATAGCATTTCCGCCGGCGGCAAGGTGGCGGCCGTCGATCCTGGGAGGGTACGGATGGGTGTGTTCGAGGCGGTACCGATCCTCGACCTGTCGGATTACATCTCGTGTGACACGTCGCTGCGCTCGCCGTCGATCGACGTGCTGGGCGCGGCGCTGGTCGGTTGCGGCTTCGTGGTCGTCGAAGGGCACGGCGTCGAAGCGCGCCTGATCGAGGACGCCTACCGGTTGTGGCGGCAGTTCTTTGCGCTGGAGGACGCGGTCAAGCGGCGTTATGCCGGGACCGACGGCGGCGCGCGCGGCTTCACGCCGTTCGGGGTCGAGCATGCCAGGGACAACCCGACGCCCGACCTCAAGGAGTTCTGGCACGTCGGCCAGGAGCCGTCCGCCGCCGGCGCGGCCGACTACCCGCCGAACGTGTGGCCGGCCGAAGTCCCTGGGTTGCGGCAGGCGACGCTGCTGCTGTTCCACGAGCTGGAGCGGGTGGCGCAGCACGTGCTGCTGGCGCTGGCCGAGTTCTTCGGGCTGCCCGAGGAGACCTTCGCGTCGATGGCCCGCGGCGGCGCGAGCGTGCTGCGCATCCTGCACTATCCGCCGCTGGCCGCCGGCGGCCAGGGCGCGGCAGACGCGTTGCGCGCGGCGCCGCATGCCGACATCAACTTGATCACCTTGCTGTGCGAGGCGACGGGCGCGGGGCTCGAGGTGCAGCGCCACGACGGCAGCTGGATGCCGGTTGCGGCGCGCCCCGGCCAGATCGTGGTGGATGCCGGCGACATGCTGTCGCGCGTCACCAACCAGGTGGTGCCGGCGGCCATCCATCGCGTGGTCAATCCACAGCCGCGGCCGGGTGAGGCGGCGGCCGGCGAACGCTTTTCGATGCCCTTCTTCGTGCACCCGCGGCCGGCCTGCGATCTGGCGGTGCTGCCGCGGTTCGTGTCCGCGGAGCGTCCCTGCCGGTTCCCGCCGATCACCGCCGGCCAGCTGCTCGACCAGCGGCTGCGCGAGATCGGCATGAAGCGCTGAGCGCGCGCCGATTGCGAGGGCACTGCCGTGGCCGGAACCCGCAAAGCAGGCAAAGGGACAAGCGCCGCCAGGACGGCCGGCGCCGCCACGGCGGCCAGGCCGGCGAGCGCCGCGCCGCTGATGGTGCAGATGGCGGGGCGCGAGCAGTGGCGCCGCTGGCTGGCCAGGCACCACGCCAGCAAGACCGAGGTCTGGCTGGTCTACTTCAAGCTCCACACCGGCCGCCCGACGGTGGTCTACGAGGAAGCGGTGCAGGAAGCGCTCTGCTTCGGCTGGATCGACAGCCTCGTGCGTCGCATCGACGACCAGTGCTACGCGCAAAAGTTCACGCCGCGCAAGGCGCGCAGCCAGTGGTCGGCATCCAACCTGCGGCGCTTCGCCCAGCTGGTGCGGGACGGCCGCATGACCGCGGCGGGCCTGGCCAAGGGACCGCCGGCCGCCGGCGAGGCGCCGGCCGCGGGTGGCGCGGCCGGCGGGGCCGCCGCGGCAGACCGCTCAAATCTGCCCGGCACCGCGGGAGCGCCGGTGGACCCATCGGCTGGCAGCGCTGACGGCGACACACCTGCATCCGCCAGACGTCGTGCCGGGGAGGAGGTGGCGGTGCCGGCGTACATGGCAGCGGGGCTGCGCGCCCACCCCGGCGTCTGGCAGGCCTTTTCCCGCCTCGCACCTTCGCACCGCCGCAACTACGTGCGGTGGGTGGATTCCGCCAAACGCCAGGAAACCCGCGAGCGCCGCCTGGCCGAGGCCGTCGCACTGCTGGAAAAGAATCAAAAGCTGGGCATGAAGTAGCGGCTGGCCGCTAGGGCGGTGTCGGGGCCGCAGGCTCCGGCGCTGCGATGGGCGGCAGCGCGCCGGCGGCGAGGCGGCGGTTGAGGACTGGCAGGACGTTGTGGCGCAACGCCTCTTCGGCTTGCAATTGGTGGTCGAGGCTGGCGCGCAGGGCGGCGAAGGCGGCTTTGGCCTGGGCGGTGGGTGGGCCGTCGCCAAGGCTGACACTGGTGGCGAGCCCGGTCAGCGTGTCGTGAACGGCGGCAAGACCGTCGCCGATGCCGTCGGCGGCTGCGGGATCGCCGTCGAGCAGGCGGGCGATCTGCGCGCGCAGGGCGGCGATGGCTCCGGCGGGGCTGGCGGCGCTCTGCGGCAGCGCGCCGGCGCGGTCGGCCAGCCGCTGGGAGAGGTCCTGCAGCCGGTGGATGGCGGCAAAGCTTTGCGCGAGCGCGGCGTCGAGGCGCAGGCTGAGGGCTACCTGCGCTTCGAGGTCCCCGGCCGGCACGGTGAGGCGGGGATCGGGGTCGACGCGCAGCGGGGCGGTGCAGGTGCTGCCGCCGGCGGTCAGGCGGACCTGGTAGGTGCCGGGCAGCACCAGGGGACCGCGCGGATCGAAGGGGGTGTCCTGGCCGTAGACGGCGTCCATGCTGGCTTCGGCGTGGAGCGCCGGCGGCGGGGGCCAGGCGAGGTCCCAGACGAAGCGGTTGAGGCCCGCGTGCTTGGACGGCGGCGCGCCGGGGCGCAGCCACCAGGCGGGGAAGTTCTGCTCGGGATCGTGGCGGAGCGGCGGGTCGGCGCTGGTGAAGCGGCGCACCCGCTGGCCGTGGGCGTCGAAGATTTCCAGGGTGATGTCGCCGGCCGGCTCGCGCGCCAGCCAATAGTCGAGCAGGGCTCCGGCGGGCGGGTTGGTGCCGTTGGGTGTTTCGGGCGGCAGCGGCGTTTCGCGGTTGACGCCGCGCAGCAGGCGGACGGCCGGCGCCGGCGTGAACAGGTGGGCCGGGGCGGAGAGCACGGCGGGGGCGAGCTGGCGCAGCGGCGCCAGGCCGTCGAGGACCCAGAAGGAGCGGCCGTGGGTGGCGGCGATCAGGTCGTCGCCGTGGACCGCCAGGTCGCGCACCGACGCCGCCGGCAGGTTGCCTTGCAGCGACTGCCAGCGATCGCCGTCGTCGAAGGAGAAGTAGACGCCGGTCTCGGTGCCGGCGAAGAGCAGGCCGCGCCGCTCGTGGTCCTCGCGCACCGCGTGCACGTAGGCGCCGGCGGCGATGCCCGCGGCGATGGGGGTCCAGGTCTTGCCGAAGTCGCGGGTGCGCAGGACGTAGGGGCGCAGGTCGTCCACCTGGTGGCGGTCGATCGCCGCATAGGCGGTGCCGGCGTCGAAGCGCGAGGCCTCGATGAGGCTGACCAGGCTCCACGGCGGCAGGCCGGGAGGGGTGACGTTTTGCCAGCTGCCGCCGTCGTCCAGGGTGACCTGGATGAGGCCGTTGTCGGTTCCCACCCAAAGCTGACCTGGACGTACCGGGCTGGGCGCCAGGGTGTAGATCACCGCCTGGTCGTTGCCGTCGGCCGCCGCGGCGGCGCTGGTGGTGGCGGCGGCGCCGCGGGCGTGGTCGGCGGGGAGGCCGGCGGTCAGGTCGCCGCTGATGAAGGTCCAGCTCATGCCGTGGTCGGTTGAGCGGTGGACGTACTGCGAGGCCTGGTAGAGGGCGTGCGGCGGCAACGGCGACACGGCCAGGGCCGTCGTCCAGGGGTAGCGGAAGGGGCCGGCGGGGCCGGGCGGATCGGGGGTGGGCGAGATGTCCTGCACCGCGTTGGTGCGCCGCGAGAAACGGTACAGGTGGCCGCCGGTGTCGCCGCCGTAGACGAAGTCGGGGTCGTCGGGGTCGGGCAGCAGGTAGCCGCTCTCGCCGGTGCCGGTGGAAAACCAGTCGCGGTAGGTGATCTGGCCGGCGTCGCTGCGGCTGGCGATGGCGACGGTGCCGCTGTCCTGCTGCGAGCCGTAGATGGTGTAGGGGAAGCGGTCGTCGGTGGCGACGTGGTAGATCTGGGCGGTGGGCTGGTTGTACCAGCTGCTCCAGGTGGCGCCGCCGTTGACGGTGACCAGCGTCCCCTGGTCGACGCCCAGGACCATGCGGCGCGCGTCGGCGGGATCGATCCACAGCGAGTGGTAGTCGTCGCCGCCGGGGGCGCCGCGAAAGGCGGTGAAGGTGGTGCCGCCGTCGGTCGAGCGGTAGAGCGACACGTTGGGCAGGTACACCACGTCGGGGTCGAACGGGTCGGCGGTGACCTCGCCGAAATACCAGCCGCGGACGGTGATCCGCGGGTCGGCGCCGACCCGGCGCCAGGTTTCGCCGGCGTCGTCCGAGCGGTAGAGGCCGGCGTCGGCGGGGGCGTCGATCAGGGCGTAGACGCGGCGGCCGCGCTGCCCCGGCCGGCCGCCGGCGACCGCCAGGCCGATGCGGCCGAGCGGCCCGGCGGGCAGGCCGTGGCCGGTGATCTCGCGCCAGGTGAGGCCGCCGTCGGTGGACTTGAACAGGCCGCTGCCGGGGCCGCCGAGCGGCGCGTAGACGCTCCAGGGCGGGCGATGGACGTCCCACAGGGCGGCGTACACCGTGGCCGGGTGGTCGGGGTCGGCGGCCAGGTCGATGGCGCCGGTGCGGTCGTCGCGGAACAGCACCCGCTGCCAGCTGCGGCCGCCGTCGGCGGAGCGGAAGACGCCGCGCTCGGGGTTGGGGCCGAAGCCGTGGCCGAGCGCGGCCACCAGCACGACGTCAGGGTCGTGCGGGTCGACCAGGATGCGGCCGATCTGCCGGCTGTCGGCCAGACCGATGTGCTGGAAGGTGCGGCCGCCGTCGGTCGAGCGATACATGCCGTCGCCGTACGAGATATCGGAGCGCATGTCGGCTTCGCCGGTGCCGACGTAGACGACGTTGGGATTGGAGGGGGCGACCGCCAGGGCGCCGATCGAGCCGCTCGGCGGCCCGTCGAAGATCGGCGTCCACACGCGCCCGGCGTCGTCGGTGCGCCAGACCGCGCCGCCGACGCCGCCAAAATAGAACGTTTCGGGCTGGCCGGGCACGCCGCTGACCGCCAGCACGCGGCCGCCGCGGAAGGGTCCCACCAGGCGCCAGGACAGCGCCGAGCCGAGCGGTATTGGGGAGGCGGGCGGCGCGGGAGCCGCGGGAGCGGCCGCGGTGGCCGATGCGGCGCTGGCGATGCCTGGGACGGCGACGGCGACGGCGGCGAGCGGGGCGGCCGCAGCCGGAGCGGTGACGGCAGCGAGCGCGGTGATCGTAGCTAGCGCGGTGACCGCAGCCTTGGCAAGGCCGTGACGGGGGGCCGTGGGGGCGGGGCGGGAAGGCCGGCGGTGCGATCGGCGGTGGCTGCTCATTGCCGGGGGCATGGTCGGTGCCCGCTCAGGCGCCGGTGGCGGCCAGCTGTTTGGCGAAGATGAGCTTGTCGTCGTCGGGGCGGTAGAAGCCGGGGATGCGGGCGACCAGCGGGTAGCCGCTGCGCTCGTAGAAGCGGATGGTGTCGCCGTAGCTGTCCTGCGAGGAGGTCTCGATGAGCAGCAGGCGCCCCGCCGTGGCGCGCACGTCGCTTTCGGCAAAGGCGAGCAGGGCGCGGCCGACCCCCTGCCCCTGAAAGGCCGGATCGACGGCGATCCAGTAGAGATCGTAGGTGCCATCGGTGAGCGGCGTCGGGCCGTGGCATTCGTAGCCGGCGACGACGCCGTGCTGGTCCACGGCGACATAGGCGCGGTAGTCGCCGCGCGGCGCCAGGGGATCGGCCAGCGCCTCGTCGATCACTTCGAGCGCGGTGGCGATCTCGACCGGGGTGAAGTTGCCGGCGGCGGTGACGATTTCCAGGATGCGGCCGCGGTCGTGCGGTGCGAGCTGGCGGATGTGCAAGGTGAGCTCTCCTTCTGCCGGCGGCGCGGCGGTACGGGGGCAGCCCTGGGGGTCAGGTGCGGCGCGGCTGTGGATCGCCGGGGTCGCCGCTGTCGCCGGGGTCGCCGCTGTCGGCAGAGGCGCCGGTGTCGCCGGGGTCGCTGGCGGCCCTGGCCACGGCTTCGATGGCGATGGCGGCGACGGCGGCGCCGTAGTCCAGGTCGATGTTTTCCAAGGTGTCCTGGCTGTCGTGATAGCCGTGACGGTTGATGTCGTAGTTCTCCATGAACAGCACCACCGGCACCCCCGCGTCCGAGAAGATCTGGCCGTCGGTGTTGTAGAGGGTGCTGTGCGGATCGCTCTGTGGCCGCACTTCGCCTTGCAGCAGCGGGTGGAGCGCCATGGCCGGCAGGGTCTTGCCGTCGGCGCTGCGGCGGCCGCGCCGGCAGCCGCGGCGCGAGCGCCGGTTCCAGCCCGGCGCCAGGTCGTTCCAGGCGCGGTTGGCAAGGTGGGCGTGAAGCGCCAGCCGCATCGCCGGGCCGCCGGCGCCCGGACAGAGCTGGAAGACGTCGCGCCGGCGGTCGTTGTTGTGGGCGATCATGTCGAGCACGTAGACGCCCGCGACGCGCGTGCCGGCCAGGTCGATCCAGGCCGGCTCGCCGTCAGGCTGGCCCGCCGGCGCACCTGCGGGGGTCGCCGCGGCCGCCGGGGCCGCCGCGGTGGTTGCGGCCGGGGCGGCCGCCGTCACCGGCCGGCTGCGCAGGCGCAGGGTGCCGTCGACCAGCGACTGCGCCAGGTGGCGCGCGCCAAGGCAGTCGGACGGAAACTCCTCGCCGGTCAGGTGCACCAGCCAGACGTCGCAGGCGAGCTGTCCGGCGCGGCTGAGCGCCATGAAGATGGGCGCCCCGAGCATCAGCGACGCGGTGGCGGAATGGTTGTCATCGGCACCGGCGGCGGCCAGGCGCGGCCCGTGGCCGCCATGCATGTAGCCGTAGCGGTCTTCCATGTAGGCGGTGTCGTAGTGATCGGCCATGATGATGGCGCGGCTGCGGTCGCGGCCGGGGATGACCATCATCACGTTGCGCTCTTCGAGGTCGCCCTGGCTGTTGCCCAGCCAGCCGCCGGACCAGGTGTAATCGAAGTCGGTCTGCCAGCGGAACGGCAGGTCGCCGACCAGCGCCTGGCCGCTCATGCCGCAGGCCGCGATCAGCCGGCGATAGTGATCGATCAGGTAGTCGGCCAGCGCGTCCAGGTCGCGCTGCGAGTGGCTGAGCATGCGCTGCGTCGCCGGATCGCGCACGCAGTCGGCGTTGTCCTTGTTGATGAAGCGCCCGGTGGCCAGAAAGGCGATGCGCCGCCAGTAGGCCACCTCGAAGCGGCGGTTGGCGGTATGGCGGAAGGTGAGAGGCGCGGCGTCGTCCATGGCTGCATCGCCATTCGCGCCCGCACCCGCTCCTGCAGCCGTCCCGGCGCCGCCGCCGATCGCCGCGCGGGCCGCCGCGGCGGCCTCGCCGGGGAGCCGGGCATCCAGGTGGTCGAGCCAGCCGTCGAGCGTGGCGACCTTGGGCAGCCGCACCAGGGCGGCGGCGAAGCTCGGCACAAGCGGCGCGTCGCCGAGCAGGTGCCGGGCATCCAGCAGCTTGCGCACGCCGCTCGCATCGCGATGGTCGCTGGCCGCCGCCTTCGTGGCGGCCAGGGATGCGGCACCGGTGCCGGCGCTGCCGCCAGGCATCGCGGGCGAGCCGTCCGCCGTCGCGGTGAGGGGTGTGCCGGCGCTGGGGGGCGCGAGCGGCGGCGCTTCCGCGGCCGCCGGGTCGGCCGCTTCGCCGGTGCCAGCGTCTGTGCCGGCGTCGGTGCCTGCTTGGCTGGTGCGGTGGGCGACGCGCGCCAGGGCGGCGGCGGCGGCGCGGTAGCCCGGCCGATCGAGCAGCCGCGGCCACAGCTCGACCGGGTGCGACAGGTCGGCCCGTTGGGCGTCATAGGCGGTCAGGTAGCCGAGCGGCGCGCCCGGCACCATCGCCGGTGCGCCGCCGCCCGCTGCCGGCAGGGCGGCCAGCAGCCGGTGCCAGTACACTTCGTAGTCGCCCACCCGCATGGCGGGATAGAGAAACCGGTAGCCGAAGGTGCCGCCGGCGGCCAGGCGCTGCGCCGCGGCGGCCAGCTGGCCGCGCTGGGCGTGCGGGCCGTCGAGCAGCAGCGTGTAGTCGTCGTTCCAGATCTGGGCGTTGCGCGCCATCGGCTTGCCGTACAGACCCAGGTCGTCGGCGGCGGCGCTGAACAGCACGTGCGCCATGCGGTCCTCGCTGCCGCCCACCGCCAGCTCGTCGGCGGTGCGCTCGACGCGCGCCCAGCGGTGGGTGCGCCGGAAGGTATTGCGGATCGGCCCATGCTGGGTGGCGGGCGACGGGTGGTCGGGGTGCGGCTCGTGCAGCCAGCCCGACTGCGGCACGCGCAGGCGGTGCAGCGCCTCGCTGCGCGCGATCGGGTGCAGCAGCGGGATCTGCGTCGCGAGCGGCAGCTCGCGCGCCAGCTGCCGATACGGCGCGGCGCCCCAGAACAGCAGGCTGCCGGGGAAGGGCAGCAGGTGCAGCTGGCCGTCCAGGTAGGCCTGGCGCACCGCGGCGGGGAGCCGGCCGAAGGGGCGGAAGGTGAGCAGGAAGCGGACGCCCGCGATGGGCTTGCCGTCCGCCAGCCGCAGCGGCGCCGTCCAGCCGGGCAGCGGCCCGTCCGGCGCGCCCGCTTCGCCACCGTTCCCTCCGTTGCCATTCTCTCCACCATCGCCGCCATCGCCAGCAGTGCCGCCGGTCAGGATGCGGAAGCCGGCGGCGAGCAGGTCGCGCACGGCGTCGTCCTGGGCGCGCGGGGTCCCGCCGCCGCTGTCAGCGCGGCGATCGTCGTCGCCGCTGCCACCGACCGTGCCGGCCGCGCCGGCTTTGGCGCCGTTGGCAGCCGCATCGCCGTCGCCGACCATCGCCACCAGGCGCTGCAGGAAGGCGAGCCCTTGGGCGGCTGGGGCCTCCTGCCCCGGCGCGGTGAAGAAGCCCTGCCAGAACGGGCGTGCCGGGCCCTGCTCGCTGGCGCCGAACAGAGTCCACCGCACGCGCCCCTTGTCGTCCTGGGTGCGGGTGAGGGCGAGCGGCAGGAGAGCCAGGTACCGTTCGTGCGCCGGCGCGCCGGTGCCGGCCAGCGGCTCGGGCCAATAGGGATTGCCCGCCAGCTTCATCTGGCCGATGCCGTGACCGCCCTGGCGGCGCCCCAGCCGCTCGAGCGAGCCCAGCAGCTCGCCGGCAAGGTGGGCCAGACCGGGGCGCAGCTCCAGGGCCTCTTCATATTCGGTGACCTGCCAGCCCCAGGGATCGGCGGCGGCGAGCGGCGGCAGCCCGTCCAGACCGCTGTAAGGGCGCCAGCCGACGGGCGGCGCCGGCATGAATTCGGAGTAGGCGGGGATGGGGCGGGGGCCGCGCCGCCCGGACCTGGCGCGCGGCGTCAGCAGCTGTTGCCATCCTGGGGACGGTGCGCTCACCGGCGGCAGCCTCCTGGCTCAGGGTTGCGTGGCGGGCGTGCGGCTTGCGCCCCTGTCAACCTGGCCGCCGCCGCGATTATATCGGCGCGCCGCCGCGCGCACCGCAACGGCGACGACACGACGGCGCCGGCAGCGCCTTGACGACGGGGCGGGTATACTTGAGCCAACGAAAAAGACACCCTGCCGCCGCCGGCGGCAGCGCCATGGCAAGGGGAGGTCCGATGGATCAGCCGCGGATGCAAAGGGGCGAGCGGCGCCCGCCGCGCCGTGGCGCGCGACGCGAGCTGCTGGTCGTGCTGCTGGTGGTTCTGGCCGGCGGCGCCGCGGCGGCGCGCGGGGCGACCCTGGCCGAGCGCTCGGCGGCGTGCCGCGCTCGCGCCGGCGCCGAGGCGCCGGCCGCCGCGCCGCAAAGCTCCACCGCCGGCGCGGCCCAGGACGCGTCCGCCGGCCAGCCCGATCCGCCGTTCGACATGGTGCAGGGCGACGGGATCGTCCATCCCAAGGGACTCTACGTTCCAGCGCCTCAATACTGTAAGGAGGCCAGGCACGACCGCACCCAGGGTGTGGTCGTCGTCGCGACCGTGATCGATCGCGACGGCTGCCTGGAGGATCTCCACATCCTCAAGAGCCTGACGCCCTGTCTGGACAAAGCCGCGCTGACCACGCTCGCGGGCTGGGTCTACCAGCCGGCGACCCGCGACGGCCAGCCGGTGGCGGTCCATTACAAGCTGACCGTCACCTTCAGCACGACCCCCGGCAGCTAGTGGCCAGCCCGTCCGCCGCTCCGCGCCAGGTGTCGAGAGGCGGCCTTGCGGCGGCTGTCGCGCTGTGCGTCGTCGCCGCGTCGTGGATGGTGGTGGGAGGGCTCTCCACGCCGGCTTGTGCGGCAGCCGCGGCGGCTGCCGTGGCGACGCAGCCGGCGGCGGCCGGGGGGGCCGCCTCCGCCGCGCGCTTTGGCCCGGCGCCCGGTCCGCGTGGCGTCGAGGTGATGGACCTGGACTGGCTGGATCAGGATCGCAACCGGCCGGTGCCGGTGCGGATCTTCTTCCCGCGGCGCGACGCCGGGCCTTTTCCGGTGGTGGTCATGACGGCGGGCCAGCGGCGCTCGCGAGACAGCTTCGACCAGCTGGGCCGCCACCTGGGGAGCCAGGGATTCATCGCGGTGTTCGTGCCGCACGTCGACGGCGACGGTGCCGACGATGCCGGTGCCGCGGGCGCTGCCGCAGCTGGCGGCGCTGCCGGCGGCCGTGGTGGAGCCGGCGCCGGCGGCAGCGCCGCAAAGGTGGCCCCCGCGACGCCTAAACCAGCGCCGGCGCCAGAGCCGGCGCGGGATCCACACGCCGGCATGACGCGGCTGCTCGACCTGGTGTTCGCGCTGGACCAGCTGTTCGCCATGGAAGCCACCTCGCCGGTGCTGCGCGGCCGCATCGACCGCAAGCAGGTGGCGATTCTGGGGGCCGGAGCCGGGGCGTGGACGGCGCTCCAGGCCGCCGGCCTGGCAAGCAGCGGCAGGGACGGCAGCGAAAACTCGCTGCCCGACCCGCGGGTCAAGGCGCTGGTCCTGATCGCGGCCACCGCCATCGACGACGCGCGGCGCGCGCGGCTGCGCTTCGAGCACATCCGCGTGCCGTGTCTGGAGATCACCGTCGCCGGCGACCGCACCAGCCCGCCTGTCGCCGCCACGGCCGGCGGCGCGGTGGGTGCGGCGTCAGCCGGCCGCGGCGCTCCCGCCTCTGGCGGCGACCGGGGTGCCTCGGGTGCCGTCGCGGCCGACCGGGGTGCGGCCGCCGCCAGGTCCGCCACGCAGCGCTTCCTGTACGATCGGCTGCGGGCCGGCGATACGGTGTGGGTGACCCCTGGCGCCGTGCAGGCCAGGACGGTGGTGACGGCCTTCCTGATGGCTTCCCTGAACCGCGACGCGGCGGCCAGGGACTGGCTCTTCAAGGGCGGCCTGGCCGCGGCCGCCGGCGCCGCCGGCCGGGTCGCAGCGCGCCCGGCCGCTCATTAGTCTTGGCCGACTGGAACACTGGAATCGTTGCAAGCCGCGGCGGACTGTTCAAGCGAGGAAACCAGCATGTTCGATCTGTGCGATGTGACCGCCGAGCACTTCCTGCCGCACAAGGGGGACACCTACGTGGTGAGCGCCGCGCCGGCCGCGGGGCTGCCCCAGGACGTCGCCCTGGAGCTGGTCGAAGTCAACCACTATCCGCCCCAGCCGGGGCGAGCCCGGACGCCCTTCTCCCTGGTGTTCCGCGGCCCCAGCGGCTGCTACCTGCCGCAGCGGATCTACCACCTGGAGCACCCGGCGATGGGAGGCATGGAGCTATTCCTGGTGCCGATCCAGCCCCAGGCGGACGGGGCGCGGTTCGAGGCCGTGTTCAACTGATCTCTGGGGCTGCAGGTCCCGCCGGGGCTGCCGCGGGGGGCACCGGCTGCTGGTCCGGCCGGCATTCCATCTGGTAGTAGATGCCGTGCTCGGCGATCTGGCGAAAACCCAGCCGCTGGTACAGCCGTAGCGCCGGGTTGAAGCGCTCGACGAAGATCTGTGCCGGCTTGCCGGCGGCCGCCGCTTCTGCCAGCACGCCGCACAGCACCGCGGTGCCGATGCCGCCGCCGCGGTGGGCGGGCAGCAGGGCGATGTCGACGACCAGCAGGGCGTCCGGGCGGCGCTGCACGTAGAGGCGCCCGGCGGGAGCTTGTTCGACCAGCAGGATCGACCATTCGGTATCGGGGTAGTTGGCCCGGTAGTCGGCCGTCTGGGCGCGGAACTGCATGCGCAGGAAGCCTTCTTTTTGCGCTTCCGTCCACGGCACCTGCGCCAGCTCCTCGGTGCGCGTGCTGGCATAGATGGCGTACAGCAGCTCATCGTCGGCGGCGAAGTCGACCGGCCGCGAGCTGATGGCGGCGCCGGACGGAGCGGCGCCCAGCGCCGCGTGGGGCGGGTCGCTGGGCGGCGGAGCCGGCGGCTGCGCGGGCGGCGTCATGGCGTTGCCGGCGCGCTCAGTGGCCGTCGCTGGCCGGAGCGGGGTGGAAGCCCTGGCGGGCCAGCTCGTCGCGCACGTCGTCGCGGCTGGGCGGTTCGTCCGCCGCGGGCCACAGGTCGCCCCAGTGCAGGCAGGTCGTCTGCGCGCGCGTGGAGGTCCAGCGCGGGTCCTTGCCGGCGGTGTCGGTCAGGCTGATCTCTTCGCACAGGGCCGGCCAGGTTTCGGGCTGGCCGATGTGCGGCTGGGAGCTGACGTGGGTGCGGTTGTCCTGCGTCGCCTCGAGCGAGAGCGGGCCGCCGCGCCGCCGCACTTCGCAAT